>JAEDHM010000007.1 GCA_016296985.1 Clostridia bacterium | reverse complement strand
TTGACGATTGTCGCCTAAAACGTACAATTCGCCGTCCATTACCACAGTTTCTTCTGCAACAAGGGGTTTGTATCCCAAGTCGTTAAGGTACTGCGTTTCCGAGGTGCCTGCATATCTAACGTAAAGTTTTCCGTCCGAGCTTTTGATAATCGCATCACCCGGGGTGCCGATTATTCTTTTGATAACACAGTTTTCACTACGGTTTCCGTCGGGATCGTCAACGTTGATAGTTTTGCCGATAATGGGAAGACGTTGGAAAAATTGAGTAAAGGAAACACCCTTTTCCATAGGATTTGTCCATTCTTTATCGTAATCAAATTCGTAAGAGCTGTTGAGGTGGGGGTGGTAGAAGACGATAATATCACCGCGCTTAAACTTTTTCGCAGTACGCAAAACGAAAGCTTTACTGTTTCCGTCGTCGCTTATAGTGTAAAGCATTGAGGACTTTTCAACCTTTACGGCAGTGAAAACAAATTGTTGCACCACGCCAACCAAGAAGAAGGCGATAAAGATGCAAATGATAATTTCAACGATAATGATTAACGCTTTTTTTGTTCCTGTCTTTTTTTCCATACCTTAATTTTACACCCAAAGCATATTATTAAACAAAATACCTTCGGCATTTTTGAAACGAATCATCTTCAATTTTTTCCACGAGGGCAAGGGTTTCATTTCGCTATCCCTAAAGTCGCCCAAACTTATGGTAAGCTTTTGCCAGCCTTCTTCACCGAGCAAGTTGCAAACGGTGGAATAAACGGCGTATTGATTTTCCTCAATTTCCCTTACCAAAAAGATTTCAAATTGTTTATCTTCGAGGGAATAAGCATTAAACTGCAATGCTTCGCCAATGGAGAAACGTAAATCTTCGCCCACAACGTAGGAAGCAAGCTCGCCACTTTTTACCGAAACACCGGGGATACCCAAGGGACATTTTAAAACTTGCAAGTTGTTGGTATCCGCAAAAAGTCCTTTGGTTATAGAGAAAAACTTTTTGTCCATAGTGTTGTCGTATATAAGTTGACTTTTGATTTGTTTACATCTAGGAGCGTCCTCGGGAATTTTCACCTTGATAAGAGGAGAGGATAGGGAAATTTGATTTTCATAGGTTGCGGTCGCATAAGCGTATATAACTTGGCAATCGGGGAAAACGTTTATTTTTGATTCAAAACTTCCTTCCTCGTTAGGACTTACGCCTTTGAACGCCCAACTTCTGAAAACGGGGTTTGTCTCGTTGAAACAATACCACAAATCCACACCGATCAAGGGTTTGTCGATTTCGGGCAATTTGACTTTTACGTCAAGCATAGCATCGTTAAGCGCATATTCCAAAACGGGGGAAGAAGGTACGGCAACGCTGTTTTCAAACCTATCGTCAAACCATCTAGCCATAGAATCCAAAGTTTCATGATAAATTTGACCTGAAAGAAGAGGTGAAACCAAAATGCTTAAAGATGCGCCTTCGGGAATGGTGTTTGCAATGGCAAAAGCGCCTTCGTGCTCGGATTCGGGAGCGTTGCTTGCGGTTACGATAAGGGCAGGACACTTCAAAAGTCTTGCATAAGAAAAGGGCGCAATACCCGTATCCCATCTGTCTAGGTTGTCGTCAAGCTCGGTTTTTCTCACAAGGCGAGAGTTGAACGCGCTTCCCAAAAGGGAAACGATGCCCGAAATTCTTTCATCCATACCGCCCAAATGCCAAAGGACGGGGGTAAAAGCACCGCTTGCAATCACGATAGGTTTTTTGATTTCCAATTCCTTTTCCGCAAAGGACAAAAATCTACGACAAATTTTCGACCACAAGAAATAAGGGCTTACTTCAGCGCTGGGGGTTGCGGTATAAAGCAAGTCTTTAGCATTTTTGAATGCGCCGAAGGAAAAATCGCCTTGATACAAGGTAGCAACCCTGTTGTTATCAAGTCTTCCGGTCAAATCCAAAAACATTATCGTGTATCCGCGGTCAATAAATTGATAATAGGGAGCCTCTTGTTGATTCTTCAAGGTGTCGCCCACGATCAAAATTGATTTTGAGGTAGGTTCGTGAGGTTTGTACATTTCGACGTAACCTCTGATCTTACCGCCCTCTTCAACTATGGGGGTAAAATAAAACTTTGTAACGCTGTAGTTTTCTTTTTTACTGAAATCAATATAAGAAATTTCAGGTGCCGAATCAAGTTGAGTATTAAAGTTTTTCCACAACCCAACGGGTGTCAAAAACTTGGTTTCCATAAATTCCTCCAAAAAGGTGAATTATTCATTTATTATATCATATTGCTTTTAAAAAAGCAAGGTTTACAATTTTTCCTATCCTTTGATTTGTTTTGATACCAAACTTTCACCGCAATAAATCTCGCGAAGGCGAGGTTTTTCGATTTTTCCCGTAGGGTTTCTAGGCACTTTTGCAAAGATTATACGGCGAGGACGCTTGTATCTAGGAAGTTCCATACAAAACTCGTTTACTTCGCTTTCGTTTAGGGAATAACCTTCCTTAACTTCAATTATGGCGGCGGCAATTTCACCAAGTCGGGGATGGGGTAAACCAATAACCGCCACGTCCTTGATAGCAGGATGACTTCTCAAAAAGTCCTCGATTTGAACGGGGTAGAGGTTTTCGCCACCGGTAATGATAACGTCCTTTTTTCTGTCTACCAAAAAGATAAATCCGTCCTCATCCTCTTTCGCCATATCGCCGGTATAAAGCCAACCTTCTTTGTCCAAAACTTCGGCGGTTGCCTTTTCGTCTTTGTAATAGCAAGTCATAACCCCGGGGCCACGGACGGCAAGTTCTCCCACTTCGCCCCTAGATACTTCCTGTCTTTTGTCGTTTACAATTTTTGTTTCCCAACCAAAACCTGCAACACCGATTGCGCCAACTTTACCTTCGTTTTCAATGCCAAGATGTACGCATCCGGGACCGATCGACTCAGAAAGACCGTAGTTTGTGTCGTAAGCGTGATGGGGGAATAAGGCTTTCCACCTTTTTACAAGGCTGGGTGGTACGGGTTGCGCGCCGATGTGCATAAGCCTTAAGGTGTCAAGAGCATAATTTTTCAAGTTGATGCTACCGTTGTCAATTGAATCCAAAAGGTCTTGCGCCCAAGGTACCAAAAGCCAGATAATTGTACATTTTTCTTGAGATACCGCTTCAAGTATATAATCGGGACGGGTACCCTTCAACAAAACCGCCTTGCTTGCCGAAATCAAACTTCCAAACCAATGCATTTTTGCGCCGGTATGGTAAAGGGGAGGGATACATAAAAATACGTCCTCTTTCTTTTGTCCGTGATGGGCTTGTTCAACCCTACAACTGTGAATCAAACTTCTGTGTTTGTGTAAAATCGCCTTAGGAAATCCCGTAGTACCCGAGGAAAAATAGATTGCCGCGTCGTCATCTTCAGTCAATCCTAAATCCATAAAGGTCAAAGACTCGAAATTAGAATCTTTAATGAAGTCGTAGGCAAACGTAGGACAACCTTCTCCAACGTATAAAAACCTTTTTATACGGGGCAGGATATCGCAAATGCTTTCAACACGGCCGATAAATTCAGGACCGAAAACAAGCATATCCACGTCGGCAAGGTCAAGACAGTACTTAATTTCCTTTGCGGTGTATCTATAATTGAGTGGGACTGCCAAAGCCCCGCATTTTAAAATACCAAAGTAAATGGGAAGCCATTCAAGGCAGTTCATAAGCAAAATACCGACCTTGTCGCCCTTTCTTATTCCATGACGGTAAAGATAGTTTGCATATCTACAAGCAGAAGCGTCAAATTCACCCCAAGTGATTGCGCGACGGTAATAGGACGTGCTTGTTGTTTCAACAAGGCTAAAATCACGCCAAGAGCGTTTTTTATCTTCAGGACCGTCGGGGTTAATTTCAACCAAAGCGATCTCGGAAGGATATAAATTAGCGTTATTTTTCAACAAATCGGTAATAATCATAAAAACAAAAATCCCTTATTATGGCTATATTGATGATATACCCTAACAACTTATTTGTCAACTGTTGACAAGGCTTTTGGAAATCTCTATAATTATAAGTAATTATAAGTAAGGAAAAGAGAGATGAAAACTGATATCCAAATTGCAAGGGAAAATCCCATGACTCCTATCACCGAGATAAGCAACAAAGCAGGAATACCCTTTGACTGTCTCGAACTTTATGGAAAATACAAAGCAAAAATCGACTACACCCAACTTCCTCAAAGCGGAAAAAAGGGTAAATTTATACTTGTAACAGCAATCACCCCCACCCCTGCAGGCGAGGGAAAAACCACCACTTCAATCGGTTTGGCAGACGCCTTATCCTTGATCGGAAAAAACACCATAGTTGCCTTGCGTGAGCCTTCCTTGGGCCCCGTTTTCGGCATCAAAGGTGGCGCGGCAGGCGGCGGTTACAGTCAAGTTGTTCCTATGGAGGACATCAACTTGCACTTTACCGGGGACTTTCACGCAATCGGCGCAGCAAACAACCTTCTTGCCGCAATGCTTGACAACCATATCCAACAAGGAAACGAGTTGCGCATTGACCCTCGTCGTGTAGTGTGGAAACGTTGCGTTGATATGAACGACAGACAACTCCGCTACGTTGTTGACGGCTTAGGCGGTAAAAACAACGGCACTCCTCGTGAAGATGGATTCGATATCACCGTTGCAAGCGAAGTTATGGCAGTTTTGTGTTTAGCAAACTCTTTGTCCGACCTAAAGGCAAGACTTGCTCGCATGATCGTAGCTTACGACTATGACGGAAAGCCGGTTACCGCAGGGGATTTGAAGGCTCAAGGCGCAATGACAGTTTTGTTGAAAGACGCACTAAAACCCAACCTTGTACAAACTTTGGGTGGCACTCCTGCAATTGTTCACGGCGGACCTTTCGCAAACATTGCCCACGGTTGCAACAGTGTTATTGCAACAAAAACAGCATTATCTTTGGCTGATTACGTAGTTACCGAAGCAGGCTTTGGCGCCGACCTCGGCGCTGAAAAGTTTTTGGATATAAAGTGTCGTACCGCAGGTCTTGACCCCGATGCAGTAGTTATCGTTGCAACGATCAGAGCGTTAAAGATGCACGGCGGTGTAAGTAAGGAAAATTTGGGTGCTGAAAACCTCGAGGCTTTGGCAAAGGGTATTCCCAATCTTTTACGTCACGTTTCCAATATCACAAAGGTCTACGGTTTACCTGCCGTAGTTGCGGTAAACGCTTTCCCCACCGACACCAAGGCCGAAACTGAATTGCTTATCGATATGTGCGCAAAGGAAGGCGTAAAGGCAATTTTCTCTAACGTTTGGGCTGAAGGTGGAAGGGGCGGTATCTCCCTTGCTGAAGAGGTTGTAAGACTTTGCGATATCCCTCACAACTTTACCTTCTCCTACGATACTCAAGATTCAGTTGAGAAAAAACTTTGCGATTTGACACAAAAGGTTTACGGTGGTAAAGGCGTTGACTTTTTACCCGCTGCAAAAAAACAACTTGCGGTTATAAAAGAAATGGGCTATGACAAGTTGCCCATTTGCGTAGCAAAAACTCAATATAGTTTCTCCGATGACCCTAAAAAACTTGGCGCGCCTACCGATTTTACCATCACCGTAAGGGATTTACGCGTAAGCGCAGGCGCAGGATTTATAGTTGCAATCACCGGCGACATTATGACAATGCCCGGGCTTCCCAAACGTCCTGCAGCTGAAAAGATTGATATAAACGAAAATGGCGAAATAGACGGATTGTTCTAAGAATTTTTATAGTTACAACCCTGAATCAAATTGTTATCTCTCATAAACCTGATGATTCCACCAATCATCAGGTTTTTATCTGTGTTCCACAAAGGCGCCAACAGTTTGTCTTTAGGTGCGTCCCCCGTAATGCGATGTATAACGATATCAGGACGAAGATGGGACAAGCAAAGGGCGGTAGCCTTTACGTAATCTTCCAAACTTAAAGGAGTATAAAGTCCTTTTTTAAACCAATCTCCCAAAACCGTATCTTCCAAAACGTAAAGCGAGTGTATTTTTACTCCTTTGATTTTTGTTTTGTTCAAAAACTCAACGGTTTCAATGGCTTCTTTTTCTCCTTCTTCGGGGAGTCCTATCATAATATGGGCAACGGTATCAATACCATAAGAAGAAAGAAGATCTACGCTTTTTACAAAAACTTCGCTTTTGTATCCTCTGTTTATCTTTTCAGCAACTTTGTCATTTGAAGTTTGCAAGCCAAGTTCAACCCACAAAGGGCAACGTTTTTTGATTTTAGCCAAAACTTTGACGATATCCTCGTCAATACAGTCGGGACGGGTTGCGATTGCAATTCCTTTTACTCTCTCGTCGCATAAGGCTTTTGAAAATCTTTCCTCTAAAACTTTCGGGGGAGCGTAGGTGTTTGTAAAATTTTGAAAGTAGGCGATAAACCCCTTTAATCTTTTTGGGGTGGAAAAGAATTTTTCAATTTGTTTTTCAATGGATAACCAACCGCAAGTTTGCTCGCCCGAGCCCTTTTCTCCGCAAAAAATACAACCGCCCCAACCGCATTTTCCATCACGATTAGGACAGGTGAAACCACCGTCAATGGGAATTTTTTTGACTTTTTCGCCAAAAGTTTCTAAAAGATAATCGCCAAGACGATTGTAATATTTTTTATCCATAGCCTAGTGTTTTTTCCAAGTGGAAGGAGCAAAAAGCACCAAAATGGGGAAGATTTCCAAACGACCTGCAAGCATCAAAACTGAAAGGACAATTTTGGAAAAATAAGAATAACCGGAGAAATTGCAGGTAGGACCAACCAAATCCAAACCGGGACCGGTGTTGCTTATACAAGTGAGTGAGGCGATAAGGTTTGACAAAAGGTTTCCAAAGCTGTCAAGGGACAACAAAATTGTTCCCAACCCCACAAGGGCAAACCAACAAATAAAAAAAACACGCGTGTTCGTAACCACCTTTTTGTCAATAGGTTCCCACTCAAAACGAGGGGTAACAACGGCTCGAGGGTGAATCATTTGTTTTGTATCGGCAATGGTGGATTTTATCATAATCACAAGACGTGAAGCCTTTATACCACCGCCGGTTGATCCTGCGGACGCGCCGATTGTCATAAGGAAAATCAAAACGCACTTTGACAAAGCCGGCCATTGATCAAAGTCTGCCGTTACAAATCCCGTAGTCGAGCTTATCGATGCAACTTGAAAGAAAGAATAGCGCATTGCATCACCAAAGGAATTTTCATAAAGGGGCAAGATGTTTACCGCAACGACAAACGTGCTTGCTACAACCATGCAGAAGTAGGTAATAAATTCCTCGCTCTTCAAGGCCTTTAAGATATGACCTGTCAAAATAAGGTAGTATACGTTGAAGTTTATGCTGAAAATAAACATAAACACGGCTATAACCATTTCAGAATATACGCTGTTATATCCTGCAATGCTTGCGTTCTTAATAGCAAAACCGCCTGTTCCCGCAGTAGAGAACGAGTTGAGTAAACTATCAAAGAAAGGCATACCGCCACAAACTAAAAGGATTACTTCAACGGCGGTTAGGACAAGGTATATTCCATACAAAATCCGCGCTGTAAAACGCATTTTTGAAACCAATTTATCCACGGTAGGGCCGGGGGATTCGCTACGCAAAAGGTGAATAGCCCCGGTGTCCGAGTTGGGTAAAACCGCAAGCACGAAAACAAGCACTCCCATACCGCCAACCCAATGGCTAAAGGATCTCCAAAAGAGAATACTTCTAGGCAAACTTTCTACGTCGCCCAAAATGCTTGCGCCTGTTGTGGTAAAGCCCGAAACGGTTTCAAAAACGGCGTCGATATAATTTGGAATTGATTTTGAGATAACAAAGGGTAAAGAGCCGATAAGAGAAATTATCACCCAAGACAAGGCGACGATAACAAAACCTTCCCTTGCATAAATTGACTTGTCTTTTGGTTTCCACAATACAAAGGGCAGTCCCAAAACCAAAAAGCAAGCTATGGGAATTATAAAGGAAAGATAGGTATCTTCGTGATAAATCAACCCAACGATAAGGGGAAGAATCAACAATGCCGCAAAGATAACCAAAATTTTCCCTATGATATTTAAAATAATTCGATAATTCATATTATTTTACAATTTGTGAAAGATTGGTAATCTTTTTCGCAGTGGTTACTATCAAAACCTTATCACCCTTTTCAAAGGTGGTGTCGCCGTTGGGGATTATAACCAGGTTGTTTCTGACTATTCCGCAAATAAGCACGTTTTGTCTAAGTTTTGCGTTTAATTCTTTGAGAGGAATTCCCGTATGTTTGAAGGTATCGCTTACCGTAAATTCCAAAGCTTCCGCCTTGTCGTGTACGCGGTAAAGTGCGTTTATTCCCTCGCCTTCGTTCGTTTGATTTGCGCGGACGTAACGTATAAGTTGGTTTGCAACCACGTTTCGGGGAGAAACAACGGTGTCAAGACCAAGTTGTTTTACCATTTTACCGATTGACGTTCTGTCAACTTTTGTAATAACCTTGCCCACCTTTTGAGAAAGGGCGTAAAGAGAGATGATGACGTTTTCTTCGTCCATACCAGTCAAGGTTACGCAACCGTCGCAACTTTTCAAGTTTTCCTCATCCAACACTTCTTGATCGGTGCCGTCGCCTAAAATAATTGTTGCGCGGGGCAATTCTTCGCTAAGCTCAACGCAACGTTTTTCGTCTTGCTCGATAATCTTTACGTCTACGCCGAAGTCGATCAATTCTTGAGCAAGGTAATAAGCGATTTTACCACCGCCTATGATAAATACCGATTTAGCCTTTTGCTTGAAAACGTGAAGTTTTTTACAAAAGTTTGTAATATCCGTTTGGGGAGCGGCAATATAGACGGTATCCTTTTCCTTAATAACAAAGTCGCCACGAGGAATAAAAACGCTGTCGCCACGGGTAACCATACAAAACAGTACTTTGCTGTCGTAGGTTTGCGCGATTTCCACAAGGGATTTTCCAACGATGGGATTTTTCTCGGTAATCCTAAGCTCTATCATAGCAATCTTTCCACCTGCAAAAGTTTCGATATTGATTGCCGAGGGGAATCTCAAAAGTTGAGCGATTTCAACTGCAATGCGGTATTCGGGATTGAAAAGCATATCCACTTCAAGCTCTTCGCCGAGGGTATCTCTTTCATTAAAGTATTCGGGGTCCCTAACCCTTGCCATAGTGTGTTTTGCACCAAGTTTTTTCGCCAAAACGCAACACAAAAGGTTAAGTTCGTCACGGGAGGTACAAGCAACAAAAAAGTCCGCGGTATCACATTCGGCGTTTAGTAATATGCTTCTTTCACCGCCGTTACCAACAATACCACGGGCGTCGTATCTATTTACCACGGTATCAACCGCTTTAGGGTCTTCGTCAACCACGATAATATCGTGATTTTCCTTAGTCAATTTTGCTACCAAAGTTTCGCCAACTTTGCCGGCGCCTACAATAACAAGTTTCATAACACCTATAAGGAAAAAGAGCGATAAACACGCCCTTCAACAATTATTTTTTAGTAGTGTCGATTGTAACTCCACTCATTTTATAGCATTTTAATATAAAGTGTGTTGCCGTGGAAATTACCGTATCAACCTGAGCAAGATTTTCTTGCACAAAGCGAGAAACCTCTCTCAAACTTTTTCCTACGACTGCTACGGAAAGGTCGTAAGAGCCACTCATCAAGAAGACGTCTTTAACCTCGGGAAATTTGCAAATTTTTGCGGCGATTTTATCAAACTGCGTACTTTTTTCAGAGGAAATTTTTACTTCAACCAAGGCTTCGACGGTATCCTCGTCCGCTTTTTCGTCATTGACTACGGCAATATACTTTACGATAATACCTTTGTCGGTCATATCGCGGAGTTCTTTTTTGATCTCCTCGGGAGTCCTTCCCAAGGTTTTTGCGATTTCCTCTTTTGAAACGCTTCCGTCGTTTCGTAAAATGTTAAGTATGTCGTGTTGTAACTTCGTCATATAATCTCCTTTTAGGAGGTATTATACAATATATTAAAGAATATCTCAAGTGTTTGCAAGTAATTCCTATTCCCGAGGGTTATGATAAAGGAGAAAATGCAAGGGAAGAGAAAAGACCTTTTCCTCTATATCTTCTCCAAAAAGGATTTTTTCAAAAATCCTATCTTCAAAATCCCCAAAACTTTTCTTTTGTAAATCCCACAAAATATAGCTGGGCTTCAAAAGAGATTCTATCAGTTTCACAAAGGATAAAATCAACTTTATAATCTCTTCTTTTTTATGGGAATTTTCAGGACGAATTAGGTTGGTTATATCCTCAAACAAGAAGAATATATCAAGTTTTTCTACCTTTTCCCCAAGCAGAAAACAACTTTTCTTTTCGAAAAGTAAAATCAAAATATTCTCGGTATTTTTCGCAATAAGGTATCTGAAAGTTAGCGCCTTCAAAATCCACTTATTTCCGCAACAAAGCAAGGGTTTGTCAAAAAGACGATAAAAGGAAAGGGGAGCATTTTCATTTTCCTCAAAAATACCCAAAACTTTTACCTTGTCCTCCTTTCCCTTTTCGTAAAGCAATTCTTTTGATAATCTTGCCGAAAATACTTCATCACTTAAAAGACTTTTTTCGGAATAAAAATAATTTTCTCCATTTTTTGAAATAACTCCAATTTTCGCAAGAGGATTGATAGATAAAAAAATCGAGGGTTTTCCGCCGAAAGAATTTATTTTTCTTTCCTCATTCAAAAGGTTTTCATCCTTCAATTCTTCCACAGCGTTAAAAACGGTAGTTACGCTATATCCCGTTTTTTCTTTAAGCGCCGATTTATTAAGGCGGTTTTCATAAAAAACTTTTGCTAAAATTTTCCTTATCTTGTTTTTTGCCGTCATAAAAAAATATTACTTCAAAGTTGAAGTAATATAATACGATTTATTTAGGAAAAAAGAGGGAAAAAGTCTAAACTCTGGTAACCGACATAACGTGACGGAAGTTTTTGATTTTTCGCATAACCCCTTCAAGGTCCTCTTTAGATGCAAGTTCAAGGGACATATTGACGGTTGCCGAGCCGTCCTTATGACTGTTTGCGTGAAGACTGCAAACGTTTATGTTAAGTCCGCTTATCATAGACAAAATATCTGCAACGATACCGCCCACGTCATTCACTAAAATTGCAAGGGATGCGATAAATTTTCCCGCAATAACGTCAGCCCATTCGGCCTTAATTCTTCTTTCGTCTTCGCTATTGTTTATGTTTTGACAGTCGGCGCGGTGTACTGTAATACCCCTGCCTCTGCTTATATAACCTAGGATGTTATCGCCGGGAACGGGGCTACAACATTTTGCAAGTTTTACAAGCATTCCGCTTTCGCCGTTAATCAAAATATTTCCGCTCCCTGCGCGCTTTTTGGGTTTTTGTTCAACCTCTTCCGCCTTTTGGGGAGCGTTGGCTTTCAAGTATGCTCTGCGCTTTGCAATAAGCTTGGGTATAACCTGACTTGTGTTTATTTCGCCGCAACCAATGGCGCTGTAAAGGTCTTCAACAGTGTTACAACCTTGTCTTGTGGCAATTTCTTTAAGCCATTCGTCAATCAAGATATCCTTTGCGGTGCAATTTTTTCTCTTGCACTCGCCCTCAAGCATATCTCTACCGATTTTGATATTTTCTTCCCTGGCGGTTTTCTTAAAGTATTGACGAATTTTACTTCTTGCGCCGGCGGTTTTGATTATTCTCAACCAGTCGCGAGAAGGCCCTTTTGTCGAGTTGCTTGTGATAATCTCAACGATATCGCCGGTTTTAAGTTTACTGTTCAAGGGGACCATACGATTGTTGACTTTTGCGCCTACGCAACGATGACCTACGTTGGTATGAATACTGTAAGCGAAATCAATGGGGGTTGAGTCAATTGGTAAACACAAAACGTCGCCTGCCGGTGTGAAAACGAAAATTTCATCGCTGAAAATATCCATCTTCAAAGAAGACATATATTCACGGCTGTTGATTGAGGATTCGGAAGTAGAGAGTTCCATAACTTCTCTAATCCAAGCGATTTTCATATCCAAGGACTTGTCAGTCGTGCCGTCCTTATATTTCCAGTGCGCGGCGATACCGTATTCGGCGGTAAGGTGCATTTCCTTGGTACGAATTTGAATTTCGAAGGGTATGCCTTCCTTTTCATCCTCGCCTTCACGGGTGTACATAACCGTTGTATGAAGGGATTGATAGTTGTTAGGTTTGGGCGTTGCGATATAGTCCTTAAAACGATAGGGCAAGGGGGCCCACATTGAGTGAGCGATACCCAAAACGTTATAACAGTCTTTTTTGTCGGGGACTATGATGCGGATCGCCAAAAGGTCGTAAATACCGTCGAGACCAACGCCTTGCCTGCGCATTTTTTTGAATATGCTGTAAAAGTGCTTGCTTCTACCGTTTATTTCATAAACGATTCCAAGGTCGTCAAGTTTTTTCTTCAAAACTTCGCTGATCTCTTTTACAAACCTATCCCTTTCTTCCTTTTTAGCGTTTATAAGGGAAACGAGTTTGTAATAATCTTCGGGATAAAGATAGCGCATGGACAAATCTTCAAGTTCGCCCTTGACTTGACCAATACCAAGTCTTGCGGCAAGAGGAGCGTAAATTTCCAAGGTTTCCTTTGCGGTGAAAATTTGTTTTTCAGGCTCGACTGAATCAAGGGTACGCATATTGTGAAGTCTGTCGGCAAACTTGATGATAATAACTCTCAAGTCCTTTGCCATAGCAAGCAAAAGTTTTCTCAAGTTTTCCGCTTGCGCTTGACTTTTTGATTCAAATTTAAGTTTGTCAAGTTTAGTAACCCCTGCAACTAAAACGGAAACTTCCTTTCCAAAAAGGTTTGTAACGTCTTCGCTGGTGTATTCGGTATCCTCGACTACGTCGTGCAAAAGACCTGCGATAACGGTAGGAGTGTCCATCAAAAGGTCCATCAAAATTTTAGCAACGTTAAGAGGATGGACAAAATAGGCTTCACCCGATTTTCTCACTTGATTTTTATGGGCTTCTTGAGCAAAGTAAAAAGCCTTTTCAATTTGTTTAAATTCTTCGGGGGAATACAGTTTTGATGCTTTATCGAAAAATTCTTCTTGATTGATTGTTTTTTGCGTCATTTCGATAACCTCTCCTCTTTTTTGCCACCTAAAACTGACAGCGGTTATATGCAAAGGTTGCTTTGCATAGGTTGTAGTAAATTACCTTTAAGGGCGTGTTTTTTCTTTCAAGAAAGACAGTACATTTTCAACTTGGTTATTTTTTATTATAAAACAGAGGAAAACCGTTGTCAAGAATGTTGAAAACATTAAGGAAAGGGATATAAAAACTTTCTACAATACAATTATTTTTTTACCAAACCTATTGATAATAATTTCTTTTTGTTTTAGAATATAAAGCGGTATGAGGTTTTTCGTACCCTGCCCAAAACGGGCTTTTTAAGGAGACGTAATGGAAAAAATTTACACTGTTGACATTTGTGGAAGAAAAGAAGACTTACCCGTGTTGCCCTTACCTAACGGTATGCATATTTGCTTTTTCAACCTTCACGGAAATCCCGGCTTGACCGAGTTTTGCGGAAAAGAATTGGCAAAAGCGGTTGAAGGATGCGACGTACTTATTACCGCCGAATCAAAAGGGTTGCAACTCACTCACGTTATCGCTCGTGAATTGGGACACGAATTTTACGCCGTATGCAGAAAAAGTAAAAAACTTTATATGCAAGACGGTATTTCCACCGACGTAAAGTCCATAACCACGGGCAATATTCAAACTCTTTATTTATCTCGCCATGATGCAGACTTGTTGAAAGGCAAAAAGGTTGCGATTATCGACGACGTAATCTCAACCGGCGGAAGTTTACGCGGACTTGAAAACCTCGTAAATATGGCTGGTGGAATCATCTACAAAAAGGCCTTTGTTTTGGCGGAAGGCAACGCAAAGGATAGGGATGACGTAATCTTTTTGGGTACCATACCCGTACTTTAAGGAGAGGATATGAACTGTAAAAACTGCTCGGGAAAACTAACTAAAACAAAAGAGGGTACTTACAAGTGTGTTTCTTGCAACGCCGTATATCTTTACGAGGGTGGCGAATTGACAAAGGCTCGCATTTGCAAAAATTGTTCCGCAATCTTAAAAAGGGAAGGGGACAGATATATTTGCCTTGGTTGCGGAAAAAAGTATAACGTTGTAAAACCTCGTCCCGTTGAAACACCTACAACCCCTGATTACACCTTGCTTGACAAAAACCTCGTTGAGGAAAAGGTTGAGGTTTACGTTGAAAAATGTACTTGCGGATGTGCGGTAAGCAGAATCAAAAAGACAAATCGTTTCAAATGTGTAGCATGCAAGAAAGAATATATGGACACCGAATTTATTTACTCGGTGCCAAAATCAAAGGCAAGTCCTGACCAAATTGAAAAGGCGATTGAAATAAGAAAGAGGGATTTATCTAAAAATCCTGAAAAGGGGAAAAAGAGTAAGTCAGGCAAAACGTCGGATACCTTATCTTCTGCTTTCCTTCCCTCGGGTACCGCATCTTCGGGCTATACCCCTAAGGTAAGGGATATCGAAAAAGACAAAAAGACAAAGAATAAAAGTCCTCGTATCTCAGGCGCTACTTCAAGTGGAAAATCCGGCATAGTTTTAGGTATTATTTTCACTATTATCTCCGTCCTTTTGATCGCTTTCAGGGCAATTTCTCTCTTCCTTGGCGACAAGATCGGATTTGTAGCAAGCAACAAGGAATTGGTTGACGGCATTTTCACAATCGCAATTCCCCTTGTGATTATCATCTATCTCATTTGCGCCTCAATCACGGGAAGAAAAACTCTCAGCGGTTTGGGGTTAGGTTTGTTTGTCTTGGTAAACGTTACGTTTACAGTTTTCGGTTTGAAGGAAATTTGCAACGCCTTGACGGTTTTCGGACTTCCCTCGGCGGCGGTGGAAGCTTTCTTGGATTTACCGGTGGTTAGTCAGTTGGTCGGTTTCGATGGTTACAAAGTCATAATCGTGGGCGCAGTAGGACTTGCGCTTATTCTCCTTGTTATGATTGGGTCCAAACGGTTTGAAAAGAAAGGCTCTCTTATCGCTTTCGGTATCTTTACGTTCTTAGGATGCGCCTTGTTTACAATCCTCAACTGCTCCTATCTTGATTCTTTTGTATCCGGTTTGTTGTCCCGACTCGACAATCCTATGATTGACAATTTGTTTGTGTGTTTGCCTTCAATCCTCGGGGCTCTCGGGTTGATCTCTCTTTGCGGATTTATGGCTGAACACGATACTATCTGATATGCCCGAAGTATACGTACCCATGACCGTGTTGGCGGTGTTGTTGATTATCTATTTTGCCTTGGGTTTTGTTATTGCAAAACGAACCCTTTTTAGAAAGGGCAAAAACAACCAACAAGCCATCGAATCGGAAAGGGCGTCGGGTATTTCCGAGGACGAGATATTTTATTCTCCCTCAAAAACCTTGCAAACAAGATCAAAGGACAACCTTCTCTTGTCCGCCGATTTGTTTTTGTGTAAGGAAAAAAGCGAGAAATGGGTTATTACCATACACGGTTATTTAAGTCAAAATATGACTATGGCAAAATACGCCAAGATGTTCAACGACTTTGGATACAACGTCTTGGCAACCGAACTTAGAAACAGCGGAAAATCCCAAGGAAATTATTATTCTTTCGGGTACAAGGAAAAGGAAGATTGCCTAAATTGGATAACCTTCTTGCAGGAAAATTTTCAGGTAAAACACCTTGGCTTGTTTGGGATTTCAATGGGCGCCGCAACGGTTATTATGACTGCGGAAAAATGTGAAAAGGTTGACTTTGCCATTTCCTATTGTTCCTATTCCTCGTTTAGGGCAATCATCAACCATCAGGTTGGCAAGCAAATGGGAGGCTTTTTCAAAATTTGCTATCCGGCGGTTTCTCTTGCATCTTTAATCCTTACCGGGCTTAAATCTTGGGAAATAAAACCTGAAAAGTCAATAGCAGGGGTAAAATGTCCCACCTTGATAATGCACTCGAAAAAGGACGAATTTACACCCTATACTCAATCGGTAGCAATACATCAAGGGAACAAAAACACCTATTTACACCTTTTTGAGGAAGGACGGCACGCAAGGGCGTATTCCGCAAACAGGGAAGAGTATATAAAAACGGTACAAAAGTTTTTGGAAAAAGTAGAAGAAAACTTTTTTGAAAACTAACTCATACGTCAAAGGAGGACAACATGGCAAAAGTGAAAGAGTTTGATGAACAGCACTTGGCGAAAGCCGCCAAAGCCGGCGTTGCCCCTGCCGATTACGTGCCCACAAAGGAAAAACTGGCATACAGTTGTGGCGCATTGATGGACGGTGGCGGTGTTGCGCTTATGGCATGCGTACTTTTGAAGTATATGACCGACAGCTTGGGAATCGTAGCTGCAACCGCATCCACAATTATGATGGTTTCAAAAATTTGGGATGCAATTACCGACCCCGTAATGGGCTTTATCACCGACAACACCCGAAGCAAATACGGTCGTAGAAAACCTTATATGTTTATCGGTGGTATCGCATTGATCTTCGCCATCTTTATGCTTTTCTCACCAATCAAAGATTGGGGAATCACTTCACAAGGCGGAATGGTAGCGTGGGTTTTGATTTGGTACTTGTTCTGGAATACCTGTTCCACCTGCTCGCAAGTGCCGTACACGTCTATGGCAAGTGATATATCGCCTGCTTTCTCTGAAAGAAACAACGCCAACACTTTCAAATTGGTATTCTCTTCAGTAGCATCCGGTCTCGCTTACGTTGTACCTCTTTTGCTTCTCGGTTCTTATCAAAAAGGCTCGATGACCGCAACAGGCTTTTGGCTTGTAATGGCGATTTTGTTCGGCGGACTTTTCGGCGGCGGATTGATCGTTACCGCTTTATTCGCAAAGGAAAGGGTAAAACCTGCTCCCGGCGAAAAGAAACAAAAATTCAACTTAAAGGACTTTTTGAAGGGCTACATTACTCCTTACAAAAACAAGAGTTATGCATGGCACATCGCAATGTACGTTGCAGCCTTCACTTGTATGGATATGCTTTCCGCTCTCGCCGCATATTACGCCGACCACGTATGGCGTGGCGTAATCCTTGACTTGGGCTTTATTCAAATGCCTTTCGGCTCTATGTTTATCGTTGCTCCTATGATGGTTGCAGCGGTAATCGCCTTCCCTCTCGTTCGTGTGGTTATGGACAAAAAGGGCAAGGCATTCGCATTCCGTATGGGCTTACCTCTCTACATAATCGGCGGTATCTTAATCGCGGTTATGGACCCTGCATGGTGTCCCCCTATCGTAGTACCTGTCGCAGCGTTTATCATGGGCTTCGGTTTTGGTGGTGCTCAAATGATTCCTTGGATGAACTTCCCCGACACCCTCGACGTTGCCGAACTCAAGTTGGGCGAAAGACCTACCGGAAACTACAGCGGTATGATGACCTTAGTCAGAAAGGTTTCAGGCGCTTTGGGCGTTGGTATAATCGGTTGGGTTTTGACCGGTGTAGGTTACGATTCTTACAGCGTAGCTATCGAAGCATCTAAAGAATTGGCAAAACAAGAAGGCGCATTGCAAACCGCTTACAACAACGCAAGCGGACTCACAATCAGCGAATTCTTCCGCAACTTTGGCGCTCAAATTACCGGTCAAGTCAATATGATGGAAACAAAACCCGCAGACTTTGATATCTTGAAAGTTGCCGACGGCGTTGATACCGTTTTGTTGACAATCCGTCTTTTGATGGGCGTAGCAATCGCAGTATTGATCGCTTTCGCATTGTTCTCTTCCTTCAAATTCCGTCTTACCAATCCTATTTTGGCAAGAATGAGATATTTCACCGAAAAGGTAAAAGCAGGTGAATACGACACCTTGACTGAGGAAGAAAAAGAGGAAAGAATCGCCTTGATCAACAAGCACTACGGCAAGTATAACGCTGAAGAAGATGCTGAAATGATCGCAAGACTCAAAAATGCAGTTGAAGAAGAAAGGGCAATTCAACCCGAAGAAGAGCCCATAACTGTTTCCGAGGAAACTTCCGTAGAAAAGGAAGAAATTCCCGAAACTACCAAAGAATAATTTATGGCTAAAAAGATAGTAATAATTTTGCTTGTCCTCGCTCTTGCGATTGCTTTAATCGTAGGTTGCGCTGAAAAAAAAGAAAAGGAAAACGACGTCACCCTCATTTTACCCGAGGGTGATGAAGTTTTTATAATCACTCCCCAAGACCTAGGCTTACCTCAAAAGGTTTTTGAGGATATGGGACTTTTTATCTATCAAGACGGCAGGTATATAAACTGCTTTGATCAAGTGGATTTTGACGTAAACAAACCCACAGTTTGTTTTACCCACGGTATGGGGTCGGGAGGAAAAGGATTTGACCTCGACGACCTTATTGCCGAAGACACCAATTATTACGAGCACAGTGAAAAATACTGGGTTGAAAAGGGCTACAACGTACTGTCCTTTGATTGGGGTCCCTTCGCCGATGATTCTCCCACCTTTATTCAGGGCAAAATTTGGGGTAGAAACGGTGTCGGCAAATTAAGATATACCTTCAACGGTTCCGATTACTACAACGACTTTGACAGTTATTCGGTTGCCGAAATCTATTCTACTTACTTGTTGACCTTCTTCCGCTCGAAAAACTATGACGGAAGCATTCACCTTATGGGGCATTCGATGGGGGCTATGCTTTCAATGGCAACGGCTCATCATCTTTTGACGTTGTGTGAAAATGGTGAAATAAGCAAAAGGTATTTACCCGAGCGTGTTACCTTGTTTGACACCTTTATTATGGACGTTGCGGACAATACCGACGTTGCATGGCTTGACAGGACGGTAGGAGAATACGGCTCCGCCGAAATGCTTGGTTACGCAGGGGAAGAATTGACTCAAAGAGGCGTTGCCGTTGAGTATATGCGTACAGGTATCGCCGACTTTGGTCGTGATACAAGACTTTCGGGAAGTTATCTCAACTTTTGGAACAACGTTTATATGCTTGACTACAACGACGTGTATATGAGCGATTACTACTCAGGGGTTGAACAGATTTCTGAAATTCACGAAATTGGACCCGGCATTTTCAGCGCAATGTTTTCTACCGCTCCCCAACGTGATATCCAAAGCGGATTGCTTGGCTTCGGCCCTTACACCCCCTCAACATTGGCTTTGGCAAAACGCGGATATATGCTTTCTATGGAAGAAAACTTGACCGCCCTCGTTGACGACGACGTGCAGTTTACCGCCCCTACCGATGACAGTATAATCGCAGGTATAGTTTTCCACGACTTTAAGGAAAGCGGAAAGGCGGAAGGCAGTATGTTCCACCGCATTCAGGGCGTAAAAGTTACCTTGTATCAAAACGGAAACAAGATTGACGAAGTAGAAACTTCCCTAGGTGGCTCCTATAGTTTCGTATTGCCGGAAGGGGGAGATAATTTCAAGATTGTTTTCCAAATCGGAAATTACAAAATCACCAAGTTGTCCTCTATATCCGAAGGTGATTTCTACTACCTTAAGGATAACAATATGCAAAACAACTACGCCGAGTTTTCTATCAAATCGGGAGAAACAAAATTCTTCAATTTAGGAATAACGGCATAAAAACAAAGAAAAAAGCCTACCAATTCGGTAGGCTTTTTTGTATGGAAAAACTTAGTCGCAAATGGAAAATTTATAAACTGTTTCGCTTTGGAAAAGTTCGCCTTTTTCAAGGGTAATTTGAGGGAAGGATTCTACGTTGCAAGCGTTAGGGAAAAGTTGTGTTTCCATGCAAAAGGCCGAGTGTTTTGTGTAAATTTTTCTACCTTCAAGTCCTTCTAAAAAGTTCCCGGTATAAAGTTGCATACATGGCATATCGGTAAACACTTCCATCTTAATTCCCGATGAAGGGGAATAGGCTTCGGCAACAGGCTTGCCTTCTTGGTGATTTAGAACGTAGTTAAAATCATAGCCCCCGGCAATATCCAAAAACTTGTCTTTTTTCTTCAAATCTTGTCCAATCGTTTTTCCTTTTGAAAAATCGTACACAGTGTTTTTAATATCAACGTAGTTGCCGGTAGGTATAAGTTCGCCGTCAATTTCGGTGATACGATCAGAGTTTATGCGGATAAGGGTTTCAAGGACGTCCTGCTCAAAACCGCTGAGATTAAAATAGGCGTGATTTGTCAAACTGCATAGGGTAAGACCACGGGTGAGGGCTTTGTACTCAATTTTTAATTCTCCATTTTTAAAGGTATATCCAACGTTTACAACAAGGTCGGAAGGATAACCTTCTTCGCCGTCGGGGGAGATACGAGATAAAACAAGGGTATCGCCAACAATTTCGCCATCCCAAATTTTGCGGTCAAAACCTTCTTTTCCACCGTGAAGATGGTTGTTAACGTCGTTTTTAAAAAGGGAATATCTTTTTCCGCCCAAAGTAAATTCTCCCTTTCCAATACGGTTTGCAACTCTACCAATTACCGCATTGAAATAGGGGTTATCGCCCATATAACCTTCGGCGTTGTCAAAGCCTGCCAAAACTTCGGTCAAAATTCCATCTTTGTTTTTTATACAAAGACGGTGAATCCTTGCACCGTAAGTAATGACTTCGGCATAATTTCCACAGCCGTCCTCAAGGGAAAAAGTTTTTATTCCAAACTTATCAGTTGATAAAAGTTTTATGCTCATAATCCTTCTCCAAGTTTTTTCATATTATACCAAATTAGCCTTTCAAAGTAAATAAGGAAAAAAGATAAAATACATTTTTCAAAAAAACCTAAAAATCCATTGACAATTTAATTTCACACTCGTATAATAAATGCTGTTCGTGCGCCGTTAGCTAAGCTGGATATAGCGTCGGTCTACGGAACCGAAGGCCAGGGGTTCGAATCCCTTACGGCGCGCCAACAAAAAAAGCACCTTTGTCATTTGATGAAGGTGCTTTTTTAATACAAACTTAAGAAGGGATTCGAACGGGTGGGGCTCGGCAACAAAAAAGCAGGCGCAGTAGACGTGTTGCCGACAAAGGCTCCGGTGGAGCGTTTGCCACCCCGGCATGAAAGTGAAGCAAAGCGTAACGGCGTGAATCCCTTACGGCGCGCCAAGAAAAGACTCAGAATTGGAAACAGTTCTGAGTCTTTTCAGTTAAATCCGCCTACGTCGGAATAAATCCACTTTTGTGGGTGAAATCGCAATGCGATGAAATCTTGCTCCGCAAGGTTAGTGAGAGGCGGATTTGATTTCATCTGAAGCCGTAGGCGAAGATTTCATCCAAACTCGGTTGGATTTCATCCTGCAAAGCAGGATTTCATTTTTATTGTTGCTTTTCTTTTTATTTTGTGCCATACTAAATTTGAGGTGATAATTATGGCAACTAACAAACTTGCTGATTTATCTATGGATTTCGCAGTAAATATTTTAAAAATGACCGACGGAGTTAAGGGACATTATTCTCTTATTAATCAATTGGAGCGAAGCGACAATATATTCCACGAGCAAAACGAGTATATCGCGTTTGCATAGCAAACGTATCGCCAAGCAGAAAAAAGAGATAACGTTTCGGCTACTAACCGATTTGTTATCTCTTTCTGCTGTTTAAGGATTTGGGCTTAGCCCATACTGT
>JAEDHM010000097.1 GCA_016296985.1 Clostridia bacterium | reverse complement strand
AGAAATCAGTCGGTAAGCTATTTAGATGCAATAATCAATTCAGAAACTTCATCTGCCGAGGCAATTGATGCGGCTCAAACAAGAAAACTAGAATTGATCAACACAACTGAAACCGAGCTTGTACTTGAAAGCTTAATCAGGGCAAAGGGATTTGAGGACGCTTTCGTAACTCTTGAAACAAACAACGTAAACGTTTTAGTCAAGGACAGTGCGTTAGATTCTGAAGGGGTGGCAAAAATTTTAACTATTGTAACTGAAGAGACGGGAGTCAAAGCAACTAACGTAGTAATACAGCCCTGTAACTGAAATACTTAGAAAAGCTTCCTTAAAGGAAGTTTTTTTTATAAAATGGCATAAATCTTTTCAAATGAGAAATTTATATCCTTGCAGTAAACCTTCAGTTGTGATATAATAAATCAACAAGGAGATTCAAATGATTGAAAATAACGAAACCAGATATGAAAAAATAATTTCCTCAATCGTAGGCGTTACCGCATATCAAATTGAAGGTGTTGCAAGTTTGTCAAGCGATACCGACAACAAACTTACCGGTCGCTTGTTTCGTTCATCCGGAAAGGGTGTTTTAGTCGACATGCTTGGCGGAAATAAAGTCAATATCGACATTTTTGTAAATATTTATTATGGATACAAAATTCCTGATTTGGCATACGAGTTGCAAAGTAAAATTATCTCGGAGGTAGAAAAAAGCACCGCTTACAAGGTTTCGGCAGTAAACGTAAACGTTGTGGGCGTAGTTTTTAAGGCGTAGTATGAGCAGAAAAAAAGCAAGAGAAAAAATATATCAACTTATTTTCGAATACGGTTTTGTAAAAGAAATCAACGGTCGCACCTTTGACATTTTGACCGCTGATTCCACTCTTACTCCTGAAGACGTGGCTTTTATTGAAGCTGAGTACAATGGGATTATTTTGCATTACGACGACATTGTTTCTCGTATTATGAAGCACACTCCTACCTACTCAACCTCTCAAAGATTAGCTACTACCGATTTGTCGGCAATGATTGTCGCTGTTTACGAATTGTTGTATTCCGACGTTCCCCCTGCGGTAGCAATCAACGAGGCGGTCGATCTTGTTAAGGTTTACGGTACCGAAAAAAGCAGTGGCTTTGTCAACGGTGTTTTGGCTTCAATTTTGAAGGAAATTCAAAATGGATAATACCATCAGCGTTTCCCAACTTAATTCTTATATTAAAAATATCCTTATGCGAGAAGAACTCTTGCATAGTATCGTCGTGTTTGGCGAAATTAGTGGATTCAAGTTTTCCGGTCCCCATGCTTATTTTACCTTGAAAGACAAAGACGGAGCAATTGCTTGCTCTTGTTTCAACGCTTCAAAAACTTATACCCCTTCAAAAGAAGGTGAAAGCGTTATTGTAAAAGGTAGCGTGGATTATTATGCAAAAACCGGTCGTCTTTCCTTAATTGTTTCTACAATTCAGCCGGTGGGAAAAGGTTTGTTGCATATTCAACTTGAAGAACTTAAGAAGAAACTTGCAGGGGAGGGGCTTTTTTCTCCCGAACATAAAAAAGCTATTCCTATGTTTTGTAAAAACGTTTGCGTCGTAACAAGCAAAACAGGTGCAGTAATCAGGGATATTGTGCGTACTGTAAGAAACAAAAACAAAAGCTTGAATATTTTCGTCTATGACGTAAGGGTGCAAGGTGACGGTGCCGCTTCTACCATAATCAACGGACTTAAAATCGTTGACGATATGAACTTTGATTGCATTATTTTAGCAAGGGGCGGTGGCAGTTTTGAAGATTTATTCTGCTTTAATGACGAAGGTTTGGCACGCACTATTTACAATATGCAAACACCTATTATTTCAGCAGTCGGGCACGAAACGGATTTTAGCATAAGCGATTTTGTTGCGGATAGCAGAGCGGCAACCCCCACAGCGGCAGGTGAAATGGTTGCATTTGACGAAGGACAATATTTTGCCTACGTCAAGTCGACGATTTCAACGATGTTTACCGTGTTAAAGGGGAAAACTTCCCAATCCGAAGAAAAACTTCGCGCTCGATTGGGTGCATTGCAAGACAAAACCTTGAAGATTTGCGCCAACGGTGAAAAGAAACTTGGCGTCGTTGCTACAAAACTTGAAAATGCTCTTTCAATGAAGGTTGTGCAAATGGAAAATCAATTTGCAAAGGCAAGCCTTCGTTTAGAAGGTGTAAATCCCTTAAAGATATTGAAAAACGGCTATTTTAAGGCTGAAAGTAAGGGTAAACAAATTCAATCAATTACCGACTTGAATCAAGGTGACGATATAACCGTGATTGGACAAGACGGAAAAGCAGTATGTAAGGTGGAAGAAATTTTACCTTTCGACAAAAAAGGAGAATAGTTATGACTTTTGAAGAGTTGATTAAAGAACTTGAAACGTTGTCCGCAAAACTCGAACAGCCTACGACTACCATTGACGAAGGTATCGTTTTATTCAACAAAGGCATTGAGTTGTCCAAAAAGTGCGTTGAAATGTTGAAAGAAAGTAAGGGCAAAGTTGCTTTGCTTAAAAAAGAACTTGATATGGTTTTAGCAGAGGATTTTGATCCTCTCAGCGAAAACTAATATGGAAATTTCCTCCTTCGTAACAAATTTTAGGGAAGATTTAATTTCTTATCTTTCCAACAAATTGAAAGATTTTGACCCCATTTTGAAAGATGGGGTTATTTACGCCGTATCAAAAGGGAAGAGAATAAGACCTTTGGCAGTATATCTTTCAGCGAAGACTTTCGGTGGTCGTTACGAAGATATAAGATTGCTTGCATTCGTTGTCGAACTTATACATTCTTATTCTTTGGTACACGATGATTTACCGGCAATGGATAACGACGATTATAGACGAGGCGAGCTTACGGTACACAAAAAATACGGACACGCGCAAGGTATTTTAATCGGTGATTTGCTTTTGTCTTTGGCGGGGGATATTGCTTTAGAGTACGCTCTTTTAGGCAAAAATCAAAATCTTGCCGTCAAGGAAATTTTCAAGGCATCAGAACAAATGGTAGAAGGTCAATTTTTAGAGTTTTCTGCTGAAATCAACGAAAAAACCGCATTACTTAAAGTGTATCAAAAAAAGACTACCGCTTTAATCAAATCCGCGCTTTTATCTGGGGGCGTATCTCAAGGCTGTAGCGAAGTTGAAAAAGAGGCTATATCAATCTTCGGTGATGCGGTTGGAACCTTGTTCCAAATTACCGATGACTTTTTTGATTTAGAACAAGATATGGAAAGAGGAATAAAAACCTTGCCTGTGATTTTGGGTAAAGAAAATACTCAAATCTACATGGAAAAATTGAAATCACAAGCCCTTTCTTCCATGGAACTACTAAAAGAAAAACACTTTTTAACCCAATATTTTAACCTATTAATAAATCGAACTTTTTAATACTTACACTCAATTATTTAAAAATAGTTGAGTTTTTTTATATATTGGACTATAATATATATAATCAGTGGTGCAGTATCTCTAGTCAGACTTCGTCTCAAGGAGGGCGGGGATAAATTTCCGTCGAAGGGCATATCGATGAAGTTTCTTGTGTTGGCTTGTTTTGCCCAAATTCGGGCTGATGCTGGAAGTTAAGGTTTGTGGGCGGTTTGCAATGGCATGCATTTCCCGACCCACCTACCGTGGAGACCCGTATCGGTGGGTGTGAAACCATCTACTGAACGGGATTAAACCTGTATTGCGGTGTTCGTAGCTGTGTGCAGAGTAGCCTGCCTTGAGTGGCGGTGGCGGATTAGGAACACAAACATCATGGTCGGCGGACCTTGTTGGGCGATTGCCTATGAAACCATCTTTGCAAAAGAGGCTAATTGTTTCGAAGTAGGTCAAGGAAAACTTCTAGGCTGATGCGAAATGGGGATTGTGGTGTACAAATTTACGGTGATTCGGTTGCGGATAGGGTAACCTACCGCTATGCTTGTCAAAGGGAAACCGCTTATTCGGCGACGGTAAGTCAGGCATATGGAAAACATACCGAACTTTATGGTGCAATGTTAATCTATTTCGCTACCACTGATTCCCCCAAATTGGGGGTTATTTTATAAGGAGTTATTTATGGAAGAAAACAAGAAAGATTTAAACGAAAATAAAAAACCTCGACGAAATAAAGAGGCGATTGAACGCCACAAAATAATTCGTTGGATTTTGATTATTACCGTTGTATCCTTTGTTTTCTCATTTTGTTTTTCTTTAGGAACCGAACTTGTCGTTTCCCACGCTGATTTAATCGTTTCTATCGTACTTCTCGTCGTTATTATTGCAATAAGTATTTGTTGCGATGCAATGGGCGTTGCCATTACTTCTGCCGACCCCGTACCTTTTACCGCAATGGCAACAAAAAAGGTAAAGGGTAGCAAAACCGCTTTGTATATCTTGAAAAATGCAGATAGATTTTCTTCAATTTTCAACGACGTTATCGGTGACGTTTGCGGTATCATAAGCGGTGCTTGCGGTGCTTCAATTTCTTTGATGATTGCTTTAAAAACGGGCGGTCAACTTTGGGTTAGCATTATCGTGTCTGCTCTTATTGCAGCGATAACCATAGGCGGTAAGGCGATTATGAAGGGTATTGCCATAAAAAACAGTACAAAATTCGTTCTCTTTTTTGGAAAGTTTATTAGTATTTTTAAAAAGGAAAGAAACTAATGCGACTTGATCTTTTTATCGCTCAAAAGGAAAATCTCACTCGGACTAGGGCGTCAAATCTTATAAAACTTGGCGGAGTTTCCGTCAATGGAAAGGTTGTTGACAAAGTTTCTTTTGAGATAAAAGAGGAGGATGATATACAAGTCGTTGACCTTATCGAGTTTGATTCCTTGGGTGGTATAAAACTTAATCACGCTTTAGAGTATTTTAATATTTCAAATTTTTCAATTTGCGCTGATATCGGCGCTTCAAACGGAGGATTTACTTCTTGTCTTTTATCAAAAGGTGCAAAAAAAGTTTATGCAGTTGACGTAGGCGAGTGTGCTTTTTCTGAAGAACTCAAAAAGGATAGTCGGGTTGTCGTTATGGACAACACAAACGCTCGTTTTTTATCTAAAAAAGATTTTCCCGAAGAAACTGATTTTCTAGTATGCGACGTAAGTTTTATTTCAATAAAAAACTTTCCTCAAGTTTTTTACAACCTTTTGTGCAATAATGGTAGAGGCGTTATTTTGGTAAAACCCCAATTTGAGGTAGGAAAGAAATTTTTAACGAAAAGTG
>JAEDHM010000006.1 GCA_016296985.1 Clostridia bacterium | reverse complement strand
CATATCCGCTTTACTTTGCCCGTAATTAGCCTCGCGTATATTTGCGTACACACTACTTGAACTTTTGCTAGACAAAAGTTCTCTTTTTGTTGCGATAAACGGGTGAAAAGGTGTCTAAATGGGGGTAATAACGAAAAAAAAGTGTCTGCTTTTGCGCAGCGTGTATGTTCCGATAAACAACAATTTGTTTATCCTTAATTACGTTCATATATCATTCTCTGTTCTGTATTTGGTGTGCCAAGCATGATTTCTGTATCAGTCCCATCAAATCTAAAACCGTATCGCTCATAAAAACGAATTGCTTTGTTATTGTCTTTGAGTACCCAAACAGCAATCTTCTTGTAATCGGTAAGTTTCTTTAACGCAGCATTCATAAGAGCATATCCAACTTTTAACCCATGGTATTCTTCAAGTACATAAATTGCATATACTTCGCCATGATCAGACAGAGTTGCATCGCGGTATGCACCATACCCAACAAATCCAATAACTTTATCTCCATCTTTTGCGACCAGTAAATTTTCACGCCATTTCTGTGCTATCTTTATGCATTTTTCAAGTGTGATGCCGTTCATGTATTCCGTATCAACTAACCCCGTGTATGTTTCATGCCAAGATTTGTAATGTACGTATGCTTTGCCGTTAATTTCTTCTTCACTTTCCATTTCTTTAATCAAGTATTTGCACATGGACAGACAGTACCTCGTCAAATTCTTATTTATCAGTTAGATTATACCAAACTTTTGCAAAAAAATCAAGGCGGAGCCTTGTATATCATCAAAGCGAAGCATTGCATATCATCCGCAACTTGTTGCGGAATATCATCAAGCCGAAGGAAGATACACGCTGACGCGTGATGATATACAAGGGTGCAACGCGCCCTTGATGATATACACGACTGCGTCGTGATGATATGCCAAACCTGCGGCTTGGATAAACAAAAAGAGAACTTTTGGCAGACAAAAGTTCTCTTTTTGTTGGTCGGAGTGAGGTGATTTGAACACCCGACTTCTTGGTCCCGAACCAAGCGCTCTACCAAGCTGAGCCACACCCCGACGGTAGGTTTGAGGATTTGCCCTCAAACTGTAACAATGGGAAAGGGGTTAGCGTTTCTTTCCAATTGTTGCATTTGGTATTATTACATAATTACGCTTGAAAGTCAAATATATGCAAAGAATTTGTATTTCCCCTCATTAAACCTTTTGTAAGGCGAGGCGAGAGGGAGTATTCAAAAAAGCTTGATTAGTTGGTTTTTGAAAACAAACCTCGTCAAAGCCTTTTTGCGTTAAGTTATATTGCGAAAATCAAGCCTTAAAGTTTTCTGAGGGTGGTTTTGTAAATTTTGCCCAACTTTTTCTTCAATTTTTTCATAGAGATAGGTGTGCCGTGTCCTACGTAAAAAAGTTCTGCACCGCTTTTCTCTAAAAGGTCAATTGCCTTGAAAAATTGGGGTAAGTCTTCGATAACCAAAGGAGTGAGATTTTTTGCAGGGGGCGCTTGAAAGAGGACGTCTCCCACGAAAAAGTATTTATCTTCTACCAAAAAACCAATACTGTCGTCACTGTGTCCACCAAGGTAGACAAGTTTTATGGGATAGCCTTCTTCAATTAAATAATCGGGGTTTTCCTCAGCTACAACGGGGTTTTTAATCTCTGCTTTTGGGAAGGGGATTTGAAGGCAGGGGAATTTGTTTTTCATTTTTCCGCCAAAACGGGATAAAGCGGTGGTGTAATCACCAACTACCATTTCCTCATAATTCGCCCTTTCTATGCCTATTTTCGAGCAAATGCACCTTACGTGAGGATTGTTTTTCAAAAAGTCGGCAAGATAACTTAAATGATCGTCGTGGGTATGGGTTATGATAAGATACTTTATATCGGATAATAAAACACCTTTTCTTCTCAGTTTTTTGCAAAACTTGTCATAACTAGTACCATTGCCTGCGTCAACCAAAATATGGCCTTTGGGGCTTCTAATCAAATAGTTGGTAAAATAATAACTCCCTAAATTTATCAAGTCCATAATCCGCTCTCCTTGTTTCTATAATAACACAGGAGAATGGAAAAAGGAATAGGGAATAGATGAAAGGATAATCAATAGAAGTCGCTAAGGGAGGGGAGAATTGCTCCGCATCTAGGACAAGTCAATTCCGCCGAAAAAAGTGCGCCTTCTGGAAGGGGCATCAATTCTTCACCCTTTCTCCCACGATACGAAGGCTCGAAGGTATCCTCGCAATGTTTGTGATAATTCCAAAAATAGACACGGAAGTAAAAGCGGTTATAGGGCTCGCCGTCACGGTTGACGAAAATACGCTCCCCAAAGGATTCTACAACTCCTTCGTTGTTTTCCAAAAGGGATTTTAAGGTGTAAAAATAGTTGCTTTGCAAAAGATAAAACCAGGGGTTTTCCTTATCCGCCATTTTTTCCTTTGCGGTAAGGGGTAAATCAAGGGTTTCATCCCACCCTTCGCACAAGGCGAGGACGTTGTGGCAATGGGTACATTGTATTTGGGCGCTGTTCATAATTCTCCTTTTATCTTTGGGTTTTAAAACCGAAGACGGTCTTGTATACCATTAGGCTTTTTAGTTGTAACACAATTTTTGCCACAAACCTGTCCTAAAAAACACCCATTACAAAAAAAGAGCGTAAAGCAAAAGTCTATGCTCGATTTTTACAAGGATAAATATAAAAAAAGGCGTTGTTACGTTGGATAACGTGACAGCGCTTTTTACAAAAAAAAGGATGCATTGCGCATCCTTTAAATTTTAATATGCTTTTGCGAAATAGGTTACGAAACCTTCAAGGTGATCAAACTCTTTTCCGCAGCAAACGCACTTGTTTCCAACGGGGGTTTGATCAAAGGGCATACAACGGGTTGTGGCCGAAGTAGCCTCTTTCACCTTTGCCTCGCACTCGGGAGAACCACACCACATAGCCTTGACAAAATTTCCGCTGTTTACTGCATTTGTAAGTTCGTCCATATTGTCGCAAGTCACGATATGAGAATCACGGAAAGCGAGGGATTGGTTGTACATGTTGGTTTGAATATCTTCAAGCTCGGCCTTTACGGTGTCGGCGATTCCATCAAGAGAAACAAACTTCTTTTCGTGGGTATCACGTCTTACCATAACGCAACTGTTGTTTTCGATATCACGGGGGCCAATTTCAATACGGCAGGGCACGCCCTTCATTTCCCATTCGTTAAACTTCCAACCGGGGGATTGATCTCTGTCGTCAAGTTCGACACGGATTCCTGCGGCTTTAAGTTCTTCTGCCAAAGCGGTAGCGCGCTCGGTTACGCCGGGTTTGAAAGCGGCAACGGGAACAACGACCACTTGATAGGGAGCAACCATAGGAGGCAACTTCAAACCTCTTTCGTCGCCGTGAGCCATAATTACCGCGCCGATAAGACGGGTGGAAACACCCCAACTGCTTTGGTGGGGGTATTTCAAAGTATTGTCGCTGTCAAGGTATTTGATGTCAAAAGCCTTGCCGAAGTTTTGTCCCAAGTTGTGACTTGTACCCGATTGCAAACTTTTACCGTCAAGCATCATCGCTTCGATGGTATAGGTTGCCAAAGCGCCTGCAAACTTTTCCTTTTCGCTTTTTTTACCGGTGAGTACGGGAACTGCCAAAACGTTTTTGCAAAATTCTTCATAAACGCTTAGCATAAGCATTGTTTCTTCCTCGGCCTCTTCAGCGGTGCGGTGAGCGGTATGTCCTTCTTGCCATAAAAATTCGGAAGTACGAAGGAAGGGGCGGGTCGCCTTTTCCCATCTTACTACGTTTGCCCATTGGTTAAGTTTCAAGGGCAAATCACGATAACTCTTTATCCATTTTGAGTACATGTTTCCGATAATGGTTTCGCTGGTAGGACGGACAACGAGTTTTTCGGGAAGCTCGGTATCGCCGATATGGGTAACAAGGGCGACTTCGGGAGCAAATCCTTCAACGTGCTCTTTCTCTTTTACCAAAAAACTGTAGGGGATAAACATAGGGAAATAAGCGTTTTTATGTCCCGTAGCCTTGATGCGATTGTCAAGTTCGCGTTGTATATTTTCCCAAATAGCGTATCCGTAAGGGCGCATAACCATAGTGCCTTTTACGGGGCCATAGTCCACCAATTCGGTTTTTACAACAACGTCGGTGTACCATTGGGGAAAGTCGGTTTTGATATCGGCTATGTCCTGAACGAACTGTTCTTTATTCTTAGCCATAACTAATCTCCTTGTAAAGTGATATGATACATTTTAACTCTTTTGTAAAAAATAGTAAACTATTTTACAACAGGAAATATTATCAACACTATTGACTAAAAGGCGATAAAGACATATAATAACCCTATGAAAAAATACACTGAACAAATGGTAAAAGCACTTACCGATTTATTGAAAATACCTACCCTAAAAACTCAAGCCCTTGAGGGCGCGCCCTTTGGCGAAGGCAACCGCAAAGCTTTGGATTATATCCTCGACCTTTGCGCCTCTTTGGGTTTCAAAACCAAAAACGTTGACGGCTATTGTGGCTGGGCGGAAGTTGGCGAAGGCGAACTTGTGGGCGTGGTAACTCACCTTGACGTTGTTCCCTATGGCGAAGGTTGGGATTATTCCCCCTTGGGCGAAATCGTGGAGAAAGACGGACAAACTATCATTTACGGTAGAGGAACTGAAGACGACAAAGGCCCTGCCGTTGCATCCGTTTACGCCTTGGCATCCTTGCTTGCCGACGGTTTTATCCCTAAAAAGCGGGTACGCTTGATTTTCTGCTGTAACGAAGAATCGGGTTGGAAATGTATCGACTACTATAAAGAACACGAGGAAATCCCCGTAATCTCTTTCTCTCCTGACGCCGACTTCCCCGTTATTCGCAGTGAAAAAAGGGTTGTAAGGGGAGCAATCACTATTGCAAAACCCGAAACGGTAGAATCTATCACCGCCGGCGAAGTTGGATTTGCAAACATAGTGCCCAATCGCGCCGAGGCAGTTTTAAACACCATTTCCGACGTAGCTTTGATGTACGCTTTACATCACGGCGTAACCGTGAAAAAGGAAGGAGAGAAATATCGCTTGACTGCAACGGGAAAGGCTGCTCACGGCTCAACCCCTCAGTTGGGTGAAAACGCTTTGTCCAAAATCCTCAACACCGTAATCAGTTTGTCTCCCGCCCTTGCGTCTGTCGCTTTGGCTCTTACCGACTACACCGGAAAAGGTTGCGGATTGGATATTTGCGACGATAGTGGCGCAATGACTATAAACGTAGGGGTTGCAAAAACCTACGAGGATAAGATCGAATTCCACCTTGATATTCGTTGTCCTATTTCCTCAACTGCCGAGGCTATTGCCGCAAAGTTTAAGTTGGCAATGCCCGATGCAGAAGTGGACGTTGACGAGGCGCATCCCCCTGTATACTTTGCCGAGGATCATCCTCTTATCACCCTTTTCCTTGACTCTTACGAGGCGGTTATGGGGGATAGACCTGCTCCCGACAAAATCGGCGGAGCGACTTTTGCCCGCGCTTTCCCCAATTCGGTTTCCTTCGGTCCCGTATTCCCCGGGAATATCGGTCTTGCTCACCAAGCAAACGAACACGTCGTTCTTGACGAGTATATCAAGAGCGCGGAAATTTATAAAGAGGCTATAAAGCGTTTGGCTTTTTAGGAGAACGTATGGCGGAAAAAAATACCTACAACTTTATGTTTTCCCATCTCGTTGTCCGTGAGGTAGTTTTCAAACATAAGGACAGTTTTTTGACTGTCTTGGGCGCGGATATCGAAAAGGCGAGAATTTTTCTTTCCTCTTTGTGGCAAAAGCATAAGGCGGATTCTACCCTTATTGGAAAAAGCGAGGGAGAAGTGTGGGTAACCCGAGTTATACTTGAAGACAAAACTCCTCTTATGGTAATCACCATGCCTCCGCCTGAGGAAGAAAAAGAGGTTTTGTATATAGGCATCACCCTTGAGGAAAATATGCAATACTACGTTTTCGAACGTACCTTTGCGCCTAAAATCGGTGGTATATTGTGGGAACTTGCCAAGTGGGAAAAGGATGAGTCGGGAAAATTCCGTCATATCCACCTTGCTATGACAAGCAACAATACCCCCAATGGTTTTGTCAATTCGGTTAATTCAATAAGAAAGAAATAAAAGGAGAATTATTATGGATCTTGCATTTTTCAAAAAGGAAAAAATTACTGCAATGAAGGAAAAGAATAGGGCGGCGGTTTCCGCTTTAGAGGTTGTTATCACAAAGATTATGACCGCAACCATAGATAAACGTGCAAAAGGGGAGGAGTTGAGCGAAGCGGATATCAACACCATAATCCAAAAGGCGGAGAAAGAGTTGATTGAAGAACGTGAAGGCTATGCAAAAGCAGGCAGGACTGAAAACGTTGAAGCCCTAAACGCCCAACTTGAAGTTTTGAAAAAGTATCTTCCCAAGCTTTTGAGCGAGGAAGAGGTTAGGGCAATAATCCTTTCCCTTGAAGACAAAAGCGTGCCTTCGGTTATGAAACACTTTAAGGCAAATTACGCCGGCAAAGTAGATATGAAAATGGTAAATACCATATTGAGAAATCTATAAACACAGTAAAAATCTCAATTTGTCGAGAGAATATCAAATCAAAAAAACGTCCTAATGACAAAAGATAGGCAAGGGGAAATTTTTTACCCTTGCTTTTTGTTAGGATACGGATGCTTTTCGGCGCAACTTCGGCATCAGATAAATTTTCATTACAGCGTACGCTTATTTAAAGCGTTAATTTTCCGCATAGTATTACGTGCGCGCGTATATGCGCTACAATATATATTGTTATAACAGGCGATTTCGAGGTGAAAAAAGAGGGGAACAGTTCTTTTTTTGCTTTAGAAACGCCTTGATTTTTCTTCCTTTTCAACTCGTTTTCAAAGGTTGGTTTTTCAACAAAAAACAACTATTTTACACGGTTTTTTGTATTTTTGAAAAAATTATTTAAAAAATAATCAAAATTTAGTTAAAATTTAATGTATAAATTTGAGTGTTAAAACCGTTGACAGCTTGCTATTCTTTAATTATTATATACAGTGCTTATCTTTGCGCGCACACGTGTAAATAAGCTTATTTTAGGAAATTACAGGGTAAAACCCTTGAAAGGAGCGTGAAATAATGTCTCAACAAATGGTTCACAACGTTATGTACGGCAACGTAGAGCGCAAAAGTTTTTCCAAGACAAGACAAATTTTAGATTTGCCTTATTTGATGGAATTACAAATCAACTCTTACAAAAAGTTTTTGACCGAAGGCGTAAGAGAATTATTGGACGAGTTTTCTCCCATAGTTCAACGCACCAGCAGTGGACAAGAACGTTTTGTTTTAGAGTTTGGCGACTTTAAGTTTGAAACCCCCAAGTTTACCGCAAGAGAGTGTAAAAGCGAAAGATTGACTACTTATAGCGCACCCCTTAAGGTAAAAGTTCGTCTCACTTTGCGTGAAAAAGAAGACATGATCAAAGAAGACGAAATCTTTATGGGCGACTTCCCTCTTATGACGGAAACCGGTTCTTTCGTTATCAACGGCGCAGAACGTGTTATCGTCAGCCAATTGGTCAGAAGCCCCGGCGTCTATTGCGAGCGCGAGTTTGACAAAAACGGCGACCCTCAATTTAAGACTACCGTAATCCCCAAAAACGGCGCTTGGTTAGAGTTTGAACACGACGCAAACGGTATTTTATACGTTCACGTTGACCGCAAAAAGAAAATCACCGCAACTTTGTTATTGAGAGCTTTGGGCTTGGTAGAAGACAGCGATATGACCGGTGTTTTCGGCGAAGATCCTATGCTTATCAAGACAATGGAAAAGGACAAGGACAGCGAGCGTACTTTGCAAGGCGCTAAGGTTGAACTTTACCGCAACATTAAAAACGGCGAAGTTATCACCGTTGAAGGCGTTGAAGCAAACATCCCCGGCATCTTCTATGAAAAGAAGCGTTACGATCTTTCTCGCGTTGGCCGTAACAAGTACAACAAGAAGTTAGGTCTTGGCGGTCGTATTGCCGAAAAGCAACTTGCTGAAGATATCATTGATCCCGACACCGGCGAAGTTTTGGCACAAAAAGGCTCTTCCGTTACTTATGACGAGGCTCTTGCTATTCAAAACAAAGGTATCAACGAAGCGTACGTAGTAGGCGAAGACGGCACTTCCGTTAAGATTATCGGTAACGGCGCCGTTGATTTGAAAGTTGTTCTCGCCGATATGGGTATCGACGTTGAGCCCAAGGATTTGGGTATCTTGGAAATGGTACACTATCCTACCCTTATGGAAGTTTTGAACGGCGTTGACAGCGTTGAAGATAAACTTGAAGCAATCAAGGAAAACGTTGACAAATTGGTTTGCCGTCAAATCCGCATGGACGATATCGTATCTATCGTAAACTACAACCTTGCTTTGGCACACGGTGTTGGTAGTTTGGACAATATCGACCACTTGAGCAACCGTCGTGTAAGGGCAGTTGGCGAATTGCTCCAACACGAAGTAAGAAAGGGCTTCCAAAACATGGAACGTCAAATCGTTGAAAAGATGAACACTACTTCTGCCGACGATGCAGAAATCAAAAAGTTCATCAACACAAAACCCGTTACCGCAAAGGTTAAAGAGTTTTTCAACAGCGCCCAGCTTTCTCAGTTCATGGACCAACAAAACCCCATCGCCGAACTTACCCACAAACGTAAGTTGTCCGCATTGGGCCCCGGCGGTTTGAACAGAGAGCGTGCAGGTATGGAAGTTCGTGACGTTCACTATTCTCACTACGGAAGACTTTGTCCTATCGAAACTCCCGAAGGACAAAACATCGGTTTGATTTCCTCTCTCTCTACCTACAGTAAGGTAAACGAGTACGGCTTTATCGAAACTCCTTACAGAAGAATTGACAAGGCTACCGGAATCGTAACCGACGAAATCGAATATTTCACCGCTGACGCTGAAGATAAGTTTGTTATCGCTCAAGCAACCGAACCCATCGGTGAAGACGGAAGACTTGCCAACGAAATGGTCGCTTGCCGTATCCGTGACGACATTCGCCGTGTTCGCAGAGAACTCGTTGACTATCTCGACGTTTCTCCTAAGCAGTTGGTATCCGTTGCAACCTCCTTGATTCCCTTCCTTGAAAACGACGACACCAACCGTGCGTTGATGGGATCAAACATGCAAAGACAGGCCGTTCCTCTCGTAAGACCCGAGGCTCCTATCGTAGGAACAGGTATCGAATCTAAAATCGCTAGGGATAGCGGTGTCATGGTACTTTCCGACATGGACGGTATCGTTACTCACGTAAGCGCAGACTACATAACAGTTGAAGGCGAAACAGTAAAGACCTACAACCTTATGAAGTTTGATCGTTCAAACCACGAAACCTGTATCAACCAACGTCCTATCGTAAAGGTTGGACAAAGGGTTAAGAAAGGGGAGGTTTTGGCTGACGGTCCCGCAACACAAAACGGCGAATTGGCATTGGGTCGCAACATTCTCATCGGTTATATGACTTGGGAAGGTTACAACTACGAAGACGCTATTTTGTTGAGTGAAGAACTTGTACAAGACGACGTATTTACCTCTATCCACATTGGTACCCACGACACCGAAGCAAGAAGCACCAAGTTGGGCGACGAAGAAATTACTCGCGATATTCCCAACAGAAGTGAAGATATGCTCAAGGACTTGGACGAAAACGGTATTATCCGTATCGGCGCCGAAGTTCGTTCCGGTGACATCTTGGTTGGTAAGGTTGCTCCTAAGGGCGAAACCGATCCCACCCCCGAAGAAAGATTGCTCCGTTCAATTTTCGGTGAAAAATCCCGTGACGTTCGTGACGTTTCCTTGACCGTTCCTCACGGTGAACACGGTGTTGTAGTTGACGTTAAGATATTCACCAAGGCTAACAAGCCCGACCTTCCTGCAGGTATCAACAAGCTTGTCAGAGTTTATATCGCTCAAAAACGTAAGATCGGTATAGGCGACAAGATGGCAGGACGTCACGGTAACAAGGGTGTTGTAAGCCGTGTGTTACCCAAAGCGGACATGCCCTTTATGGCAGACGGTACACCTTTGCAAATCGTTCTCAACCCCTTGGGCGTTCCTTCCCGTATGAACATCGGTCAGGTATTGGAAGTTCACTTGGGATTGGTTTGCAACATGCTCGGTTGGAAGATTGAAACCCCCGTATTCGACGGCGCGAAAGAAAGCGAAATCCAACAACTCCTTATCGAAAACAACTTGCCTGCCGACGGTAAAGTTCAACTTTACGACGGACGTACCGGCGAGCCCTTCGAAAATAAGGTTACCGTTGGTTATCAATATATGCTTAAGCTTATCCACTTGGTTGACGACAAAATCCACGCTCGTTCTACCGGCTCCTATAGTCTTGTTACCCAACAACCTTTGGGCGGTAAGGCTAAGTTCGGCGGACAACGTTTGGGCGAAATGGAAGTTTGGGCAATCGAAGCCTACGGCGCTGCAAACGTATTGCAAGAAATGCTTACCGTTAAGTCAGACGACGTTAAGGGCCGTGAAAACGCTTATGCATCTATCACAAAAGGTCAAAACATCAGCGAACCCGGTATTCCCGAATCCTTCAAGGTTTTGGTTCGTGAAATGAGAAGTTTGGCGCTTGACATCCGTCCTCTTTCCGAAAACAACGAAGAAATTCCCGACACAATCGAAGAAGTTGCGATTGATCACGAAGAAAGCAAGAACGCAACCGAAATGATTGATATCACCGATACAATTCCCGACATCTTTGGTGGCGACGACGAGGTAGACAGCCCCTTCAGCGATTCTCCCTTCGGCGACGACTTTGCAACAGAAATCGGCAACTTGTTTGGCGATGACGACGATGATAACATTTAAGGAGGCTTGAACAATGTTTGAAATTAACAACTTTGACAGCATTAAAATAGGCTTAGCTTCCCCCGAAAAGATCAGGGAATGGGCAAACTATCAAGAAGTTACAAAGCCCGAAACTATAAATTACCGCACACAAAAACCCGAACCCGACGGTTTGTTCTGCCAAAAGATTTTTGGACCCGTAAAGGATTGGGAATGCGCTTGCGGAAAATATAAGAGAATTAGACACAAAGGTATCACCTGCGACAAGTGTGGCGTTACCGTTACCCAAAGCAAGGTAAGACGTGAAAAAATGGGTTATATCGAACTTGCTTCTCCCGTTGCTCACCTTTGGTATTTGAAGGGCACTCCTTCCAGAATAGCTACTATTTTGGATATGCCTCCCAAAGAATTAGAACACGTCGTTTACTACGCAAGTTGGGTAGTTTTGGATCCCGGTCCTTCTCCCTTGCTCAAAAAGCAAGTTTTGACCGAACAAGAAAGACTTCAAGCAGTTGCCGACTACGGTCCCGTTTTCAAGGTAGGTATGGGTGCTGAAAGCATCAAGCAACTCCTTATGGAAATCAATCTTGAAAAGGAAGCAGCTGAATTGAGAGCGGCAATCATTGCCGACCAAAAGACAAGCAAGGACAACGCCCAAGCTCCCAAGCGTATGAAACTCGCCAAGAGATTGGAAATCGTCGAAGCTTTCTTGAGAACAGGTAGCAAACCTGAATGGATGATTTTGGAAGCGCTTCCCGTATTGCCTCCCGAACTTCGTCCTATGGTACCCCTTGACGGTGGTAGATATGCAACCAGTGACTTGAACGACTTGTATCGTTTCGTAATCAGCCGTAACAAGAGATTGAAACAATTCTTGCAAAACGGTAGCGTTGACGCAATGATCAGAAACGAAAAGCGTATGCTTCAAGTTGCAGTTGACAACCTTATCGACAACTCGAAGAGAGCAAAGAGCAACAATGGATCAAAGAGCCGTGAATTGAAGTCCTTGACTGCAATGCTCAAAGGTAAGCAAGGTCGTTTCCGTCAAAACCTTTTGGGTAAGCGTGTCGACTACTCAGGACGTTCCGTTATCGTAGTTGGTCCCGAACTTAAACTTTACCAATGCGGTCTTCCCAAAGAAATGGCTCTCGAACTTTTCAAGCCCTTCGTTATGAAGGTTTTGGTTGACAGAGGAATTTGTCCCAATATCAAAAGCGCAAAACGTTTTATTGAAAGAGTTCGCCCCGAAGTATGGGACGTTTTAGAAGACGTAATCAAAGATCATCCCGTATTGCTTAACCGTGCTCCTACTTTGCACCGTTTGGGTATCCAAGCTTTCGAGCCCGTTTTGGTTGAAGGTAGAGCAATCAAATTGCACCCCCTCGTTTGCGGACCTTTCAACGCCGACTTCGACGGTGACCAAATGGCAGTACACGTACCTCTTTCAGTAGAGGCTCAAGCAGAAGCAAGATTCTTGATGCTTTCCACCAACAACATCTTGAAACTTTCTGACGGTAAACCTATCGTTTCTCCCACTCAGGACATGGTTTTAGGTAGTTATTACCTTACCATCGACAAGGAAAACGGCAAAGGCGAAGGCAAGTACTTTATGTCTCCCGAAGAGGCAAAAATGGCTTACTTCAACAAGGTAGTCGATTTGCAATCCTTAATCTACGTAAGAGTAACAAAGGTTATCGATGGACAAACTTACAGCAAGAGAGTTAAGACTACCGTAGGTAGAATTATCTTCAACGAGGCTGTTCCTCAAGATTTGCATTACGTAAAGAGAGAAACACCTTTGGATATGCTTGACTACGAAATCGACTTTTTGGTTGGCAAGAAACAATTGCAACAAATCGTTGAAAGATGCTTCAAGTACAAGGGTAGCACCGAAACCGCAAGAGTTTTGGACAACATCAAGGCTTTGGGTTACAAGTATTCAACCATCGGCGCAATCACGGCAAGCGTATTTGATATGCATATCCCCGAAGCGAAAGCAGGTATCATTGCAGACGCAGATAAAAAGGTTGAAAGAACACAAAAACTTTACGAGCGCGGTATTATCACCAATGAAGAAAGAAGCCGTCAAGTAATTGAAATTTGGACAAAGGCAACCGATCAAGTTACCGAAGCTTTGAGAGGCTCTTTGGATAAGTTCAATCCTATCAAGATGATGGAACACTCAGGCGCCCGTGGTAACATGAACCAGATCAGACAGCTTGCAGGTATGCGTGGCTTGGTTAGTGACCCTACAGGTAAAACCATCGAATTGCCCGTAACCGCAAACTACCGCGAAGGTTTGGACGCATTGTCCTACTTCATTTCCTCTCACGGTGGTCGTAAAGGTTTGGCGGATACCGCTTTGAAGACTGCGGAATCCGGTTACTTAACTCGTCGTTTGGTAGACGTTGCTCAACCTATCATTATTCGCGCCGTCGACTGTGGTGACACTCGTGGTATCGAAGTTGCCGAAATCAGAGGCGTAAAGGGTGATTTGATTGAAAAACTTCGCGATAGACTTATCGGAAGATATACAATCGAAGCAATTTGCGACAAAGAAGGCAACGAAATCGTTCCTGCCGACACTATGATGACCGAAGAGCACGCCGACGCAGTAGAAAAGGCCGGTTTGACAAAGGTTAGAATCAGAAGCGTTTTGACCTGTAAACGTGGCAACGGCATTTGCGCTAAGTGTTACGGAAAGAACATGGCAAACGGTTTGGACGTAAATATCGGCGAAGCAGTTGGCGTTATAGCTGCTCAATCAATCGGTGAGCCCGGTACTCAGCTGACCATGAGAACCTTCCACACCGGTGGTGTTGCAAGTAGCGAAGACATTACCCAAGGTTTGCCCAGAGTAGAAGAACTCTTCGAATGCCGTAATCCTAAAAACCAAGCAATCATCTCTGATATCGCAGGTACCGTTTCTGTAAGCGAAAAGGATAAGCGTCGTACAATCACCGTCAGCAATGACAAAGATACCAAAAACTACGCTCCTTCCTACACTTCTAAGATTTTGGTAAACGACGGCGACGTCGTCGAACCCGGTACTCCTTTGACACAAGGCGCAATCAACCTTCAAGATTTGCTCCGTACCCGCGGTGTTCGTGGCGTACAAGATTATTTGATGAGAGAAGTTAAGGATGCATACCGTCTTTCCGGTGTTGAAATCAACGATAAGCATATCGAAATTATCATCCGTCAAATGATGAGAAAGGTTAAGATTGAAAAGCAAGGCGATACCGAATACTTGCCCGGCGAACTTGTTGATATCGTTAAGATGGAACAAGTAAACCAAGAACTTGCCGAAGCAGGAAAACAACCTGCAACCGTAAAACGTACCTTGCTTGGTATCACAAAGGCATCTTTGGCAAGCGAATCCTTCCTTGCTGCAGCATCCTTCCAAGAAACTACCAGAGTTTTGACCGACGCTGCAATCAAGGGTAAGTGCGACCCCTTGACCGGCTTGAAGGAAAATATCATCTTAGGAAAACTTATTCCTGCAGGTACAGGTGTTAAGCAACACAATTCTGTAAACGCAGTTTCCGTAAGCGCAAACGCAGGGGATCCTGTAGTTGCTCCTTTCGGTGATACTGACGACGATACTGACGGAGGCGTAGATAACATCTAATGAAAAGACTATTTACTAGCGAAAGCGTTACCGAGGGACATCCTGACAAGGTGTGCGACACCATCGCCGATGCGGTGCTTGACGCAGTCTTGACAAAAAATCCCTTGGCGCACTCTGCCTGTGAAGTTTGCGCAACCACAGACTTCGTCCTTTTGATGGGCGAAGTCTCGGGCGCAACCTTGAGTTATGACGAGATTGAAAGCCTTGTCAGAAACACAGTTGGAGAAATCGGATATACAAAGGAAAATGAAGGTTTTTGCAATAAAAGCCTTTCTATTACAAGCTTAATTCACTCACAATCCGCTGATATCGCTCAAGGCGTAAACAACGCTATCGAGCATAAAATGGGCGGAGACGACTATGACAAAGTAGGCGCAGGCGACCAAGGTATGATGTATGGTTACGCATGCCGTGAAACCGACTGCTTGATGCCTTTGCCCATCACTTTGGCTCACGCTTTGACAAAAAGATTGACCGAAGTTAGAAAGGCAGGTATCCTTTCCTACTTAAGACCTGACGGCAAAGCGCAAGTTACCGTCGAGTATTATCACGCAAAACCCACAAGGGTACATACCGTGGTAGTTTCCACCCAACACACCGACGACGTAAGTCAAGAAAAGATTAGGGAAGACGTAATCCGCGAAGTTATCAAGGTTGCAATCCCCGAAAACCTTCTCGATGAAAATACCAGAATTTTGGTAAATCCCACCGGGCGTTTCGTTATCGGCGGTCCTAACGGCGACAGCGGTTTGACAGGTCGTAAAATTATCGTTGACACTTACGGTGGCTATTGTCCTCACGGCGGTGGCGCTTTTAGTGGAAAAGACTCGACTAAGGTTGACAGAAGCGGTGCTTATTTTGCAAGATACGTTTGTAAAAACGTCGTTGCAAGCGGTTTGGCTGACAACTGCCAACTCGAACTTTCCTACGCAATAGGAAAAGCCCAACCTATCTCTGTACGCGTTGACAGTTTTGGCACAAGTCGTGATGACGATGGAAAATTGCTTGATGCAATTTTGAAGACTTTCGACTTCCGCCCTGCTGCCATAATCGACAAATTGGGTCTTACCAATCCCATCTTCAAAAAGACAACCAACTACGGTCATTTCGGCAAGGAGGGACTTCCTTGGGAGAAATGCGATATGGTTGAAAAATTACTTTCAAATTACGGAGAATAATATTGGAGATATCGGGAAATATCGAAAACATTATATTCAGAAATGATGAAAACGGCTATACGGTAGCCGAGATTGATGTCCACGGAATGTTAGTTACTGCTGTGGGCATTTTTCCACCGCTTACCGAAGGGGAACACGTAACCTTGAAAGGTGAAAGAAAGATAAACCCAAAGTATGGCGAGCAGTTTTCGGTAACCGAGGTTATCGTTACGCCACCCAACGACGAGGAAAGTATTGAAAAATACCTAGGTAGCGGACTTTTTAGGGGAGTAGGAGAAATCCTTGCCCATCGTATCGTTGAAAGGTTTGGAAAAGACACCTTCGAAATTTTAGAATACAGTCCCTCTCGACTTGCCGAGGTAAAGGGAATTTCCCCTGCAAAGGCCTTGGAAATTGCATCTGCATATCAAGATATGCGCCGTATGCAAAGGGCGGTAATGTTTTTATCCCAATATGATATTTCCATCAATTTATCCATAAAAATATTCAAGGTTTTCGGCGAGTTGACGGAAAGCGTAGTGCAAAACAATCCCTACAGTCTGATAGACGCGGTTGACGGCATAGGTTTCAAAACCGCCGACGGTATTGCCCAAAGTTTAGGTATTGAAAAGGATAATCCCAACCGCATAAGGGCGTGTATAAAATACGCTTTGGAAGAATACGCTCAGGTAAACGGTCACACTTGGGTAAACTTTAACACCCTTGTCTTTCAAGTTTTAGAACTTTTGGGTTTTGAAAAGGAAAAGGGCGAGGAGGTTTACGAGCTTATCCGAGATATGGAAGTGGGTGGCTACGTAAAGATTATTGACAAGGAAGAAAAAGAGGGGGTAATGCTTGATAAGTATTATCGTAAAGAGCGTGAGATTGCAAGGCGACTTGTAGAAATCAAAAACGCCAACGTTCCCCCGATTTTAACCTTGACTAGGGAAATCCGCGCCTTTGAAAAGGAAAACAACATCACCCTTCACGACAGTCAAAAGGTTGCGATCATTACGGCGGTAAACACCGGCGCCGTTGTAATCACCGGCGGTCCGGGTACAGGTAAAACCACCATTATAAAGTGTATAATCTACATTTTCTCCCGTATGAAGATATCCTATCTTCTTACCGCTCCCACCGGGCGCGCCTCAAAGAGAATGTCACAGGCTACGGGAAGTCCTGCTAAAACTATACACCGTCTTTTAGAGTTTAACTTTCACAGCGATCCCCCAAGTTTTAATTTCAACGAGGAAAATCAACTTGACGCAGATGCGATTATCGCCGACGAAATCTCAATGGCGGACGAGAATATCTTTCTCGCCCTACTTCGCGCAATCAAAACCGGCGCAAGACTTATTATCGTAGGCGACAGCGACCAACTTCCTTCGGTAGGCGCAGGAAACGTTTTGGGGGATATAATCCAAAGCGGTGCTTTGCCCGTTTTAAGGCTTACCCGAATTTACCGCCAAGAAGAGGGCAGTTATATTATCACCAACGCTCACCTTATCAACAAGGGGCAACTTCCCGACGTTACCAACGACAGTAAGGACTTTTTCTTCCTAAATCAAATCGAGCATACCGATATTGTAAAAACGGTAAAAGAGTGTTGCTCGGTAAGAATGCCCAACTATTTTAAGATAAAACCCAGTGATATTCAAGTTTTAACTCCAATGAAAAAAGGGGTGGTGGGCGTAAGCAATTTGAATAACGAATTACAACAACTTATGAATCCTCCCTCTCGCTTTAAAAACGAGATTGCGGTGGGGCAAAGTATTATTCGTGAGGGTGATAGGGTTATTCAAATGAAAAACGACTACGAAATCCCTTGGACGAGAAAGGAAAAAAACGGAAGCGAGTTTAGTGGCGAAGGCGTTTTCAACGGCGACGTGGGAATCGTAACGTCAATTGACAAAAGCGTGCCCGAGATCTACGTCAAATTCGAGGACGACAGTATTGCCTGTTACCATCAAGAAAACTTTGACGAGCTTGCCTTGTCCTACGCCATAAGCGTGCATAAATCTCAAGGCTCCGAATTCCCCATCGTTATTTTGGCAATAGGTCAATATAATCCTCTTGTGGTAACCAAAAATTTGTTGTATACCGCAGTTACAAGGGCGAAAACTGCCGTTATGCTTATTGGCGACAGAAGTACTTACCACAAAGTGGTAAGAAATAAACGTACGGAAAGAAGATACACTTGTTTGGTCGAGTTTATCAATCAAGTGCTTGAGGGGGATAGATGAAAAGTCTTCCTCTTTTTTCCAAAATTTTATTCCCCGACCAATACGGTTGCGTCTTTTGTAATCGCGAACTGAAAACGCCTAATCCCCACGGGACTTGCGGAAGCTGTATGGTAAAACTTCCTTTCATCCAAAACCCCTGTTTGGGATGCGGTAAAGAGATGATAGGCGAAGGGCGTTTTTGCATAAGGTGTAAAGAAAACCGAAAAAGTTTTGATACCGCCTACGCATGCTTTACTTATTTGGGGGATTGCAAGAAGATAGTGCACCGCTTTAAATACGGAAATAAAAGATATTTGGCAAAATATCTTTCCGTTTTTATGGTGGATAGGTATATGGCAACACCTCAAAACGCCGAAGTGATAACTTGGGTTTCAATGCACCCTTCGAAATTGAAAAAGAGAGGTTACGACCAAGCGGAATTGTTGGCAAAAGAAACCGCTTTGCGCCTTGGTTTGCCTTGCGAAAAACTTGTTGAGTGCGTAAAATTGCATAAAAACTTTGCTCAACTTGGTGCCGATGAAAGAAGGGAAGAGGCAAGGTCCGCTTTCACTTGTATAAGTCAGGTAAAGGGCAAGAGAATTTTGGTAATCGACGACGTTTTGACAACAGGCTCCACTATGGATGCCCTTGCTCACGTTTTGAAAAAGGCAGGAGCAAAAGAGGTGGTTGGACTTACCTTGTGCAGTACCCCGATAAATAGCAAAGAAGACTTCAAACCTCTTCTTCCCGAGGAAAACGTTTAGTTATTTGGTATAAAAATTCAAGATAATTTAAGGAAATAGGAGTAAACTTAGGCTATGAAAAAGGTGATTTTAGTAGTTTTATTTATTTTGATACTATCCACTCTTTTCACCTTAACCGCTTGCGTTAGGGAAGAGCCTTTGTCCATCGTTGCCGACGGGAGTTTGCGCCAAACTCCTCAAACAAAGGAAAAACTCACTTTGTACGCCGTCCTTGGGGAGGAATACAAAGGGAAAAGCGTAGTGTGGTATATAAACGACGTGGAAATCGGGGAAGGAAATCAATTTCCCATATACGTTGACGTAATCGGCAAATATAAAATTTATGCAAAAATCAAAGACACCGATATACAAAGCGAGACAGTTTTTATCGAATATATGGAAAAAGATCCTCGCCCCTTGATTATTGGTCTTTCTGTAGGCGGCGGACTTTTCCTTATCCTTGTCGTCGCATTAGGTGTATTTATCTACAAAAAACGTCGGCCTAAGGCCTTTATCTGATTTGAGCCTAAGGCTTTTGGGTATAGCAACACTTTACAAGAATAAATATAAAGTGTTATAATAAACCCTAGTGAGGTATAAAAATGGGTATTTTTTCTAAAATATTTCCGTCTAGCAATGACAGACAACTAAAAAAACTTGAAGTAATCGCAAACAAAATTGAAAATTTGGCGGACAAGTATTCCGCATATACCGACGAGGAACTTTTCAATTGTACCGCCGACTTCAAGGAAAGATATAAAAACGGCGAAACTCTCGACCAACTTTTGCCCGAGGCTTTTGCGGTAGTGCGCGAGGCTGCAACCCGTGTTTTGGGTATGCGCCACTATCACGTTCAGCTTTTGGGCGGTATAGTTTTGCATCAAGGCCGTATTGCCGAAATGTGCACCGGTGAAGGTAAAACCTTGGTATCCACCCTTCCCGCTTATCTCAACGCTTTGACAGGAAAAGGTGTGCACTTGGTTACCGTAAACGATTATTTGGCTACCCGTGACGCCGAGTGGATGGGAAAAGTACACCGCTTTTTAGGACTTACCGTCGGCGTTGTCGTTCCCGGTATGGACCCTGATGAAAAACGCCAAGCCTACGCTTGCGACATAGTTTACGGCACCAACAACGAATTGGGATTCGACTATCTCCGTGATAATATGGCGCAAGACAAAAACGCTATGACTCAACGAGAGTTGGCTTTTGCAATCGTTGACGAAGTGGACAGTATCCTTATCGATGAAGCTCGTACTCCTTTGATTATTTCGGGTAGGGGTGGTGAAAGTACCGACCTTTATATGCGCGCCAACAGTTTTGTAAGAAACTTGAAGGCAGTGCCCGAAGAAGAAGTTGCCGAAAGAAAGGGCACCGGCGGAAAGTTTGAAAGGGCTTTGAAGTCCGCTCAAAAACTTGTGGACGAAAGCGGTGAAGAACTTGATGCCGAAGACGACGGCTATCACGGCGACTATATCGTTGACGAGGAAGAAAACACCGTCCGCCTTACCACCAACGGCGTAAAGAAAGCGGAAATGTTTTTCAAACTCGACAACTATTCCGATCCCGAAAACATTGATATCAACCACCATATCAACCAAGCCTTGAAAGCCCACTATACAATGAAAAGGGATAAGGACTATATCGTAAACGACCAAGAAATTATTATCGTTGACGAATTTACAGGCCGTTTGATGATTGGTAGAAGATATAACGAAGGTTTGCACCAAGCAATCGAGGCAAAGGAAGGGGTTATCATCAGGAATGAAAGCAAAACCTACGCTACCATCACCTTCCAGAATTATTTCCGTCTTTACGGCAAACTAAGCGGTATGACCGGTACTGCGAAAACTGAAGAAACCGAGTTTAGAAATATCTACGGTCTTGACGTTATTCAAATCCCCACAAACCTTCCCTGTCAACGTATTGACGAAAACGACAGACTTTACAAGACTGTAAAGGGCAAGTACGAAGCCCTTATTGCAGACGTAAGCGAGTGTCACAAAAAAGGTCAACCCGTTTTGATTGGTACCGTTTCCGTTGAAAAGTCGGAAGAGCTTTCAAAACTCTTAAAGAAAAGGGGTATCAGACACAACGTATTAAACGCTAAAAACCACCAACAAGAAGCTATGATTATCGCCCAAACGGGTAAAGTCGGCGCAGTTACAATCGCAACCAATATGGCAGGTAGAGGTACCGACATTATGCTTGGCGGTAACCCCGAATATTTGGCGAAAGAAGACTTGGCTAAAAAAGGATTTTCCGCCGAGGTTATTTCCGAGGCTACCTCTTACTCTCAGAATATCTCTCCCGAGGGCAAAAAGGCTCGCGAACTTTATGAAAAATATTATGCAAGCCACAAGGCGGAAACAGACAAGGAAAAGGCTGAAGTTATCGCATTGGGCGGTTTGAGAATTATTGGTACCGAAAGACATGAAAGCCGTCGTATCGACAATCAGTTGCGTGGTCGTGCAGGCCGTCAGGGTGACCCCGGTTCATCGGTATTCTATATCTCTATGCAAGACGATCTCGCCCGCATCTTTGGTGGCGAAATGATGCAAAGCGTTGCCGAAAGGTTTAATTTGCCTGAGGATATGCCCATTACAATCGGCGTTATTACCAAGCAAATTGAAAAGGCTCAGTACAAGGTTGAGGACAGAAACTACAGCGTAAGAAAACACGTTTTGGCTTACGACGACGTAATGAACAAACACCGCGAGGTTATTTACGGCGAAAGACAAAAGGTTTTGAACGGCCTTGATATGCACGAGCAAATTATAAAGTATATCCCTGCCGTAGCAACTCAAATGGTTACCTCTTTGGTTGATTTCAATATCGATATCTTCCACTGGGATTATCGCTATATCAACGGCGAATTAGAGAAAAAACTTTTGCCCGAAGGTAGCAACGTAGTTACCACCGAATTGGCAGAGCAATACGAAATAGACAAGATTATCGAAGCGGTAATCGACAAGGCTATTTCCTCTTATGAAGAAAAGGTTGCTTACGCCGTTGCAAACGGCATCGTCTTTGGAAACATTGAAAGACGTGAAATGTTGCGTACCGTTGACAAACATTGGGTTGAACATATCGACGCTATGGATATGTTGAGAAAGGGTATCGGTTTGCGCTCTT
>JAEDHM010000096.1 GCA_016296985.1 Clostridia bacterium | reverse complement strand
AAGTTTTCCGTAAACTTCTTCCGCCAAATCGTAGTCGATACCGAAATAATAGGATACGTCGGAAATGATATGAGCGCCACCCATTGGTATTGTAACCATGTGTTGTACGCCGTCGCCACGAGCAAAAGCAACCGTTGTTGCAAGATACCCAAGGTCGACAAAAAGCACTCGGTTATCCCTTGTTTCAGGCGAATATAGGTAGTTGGCTTCGGCGAAAACAGAGTTGGTGTACTTGAAATCTTTTATTCCTATCCTTGCGAAAATTTCATTGAAAAATTCAAGCACCCTTCTTTCAGCGGCGACAACCGATACCCTAGCCGTCATATTTCTGGCTTCAAGTCCAACAGGCTCCATAAGTTTTATCTTTTCAACGTTGTCAAGATAGAAATAAGAAATGGATTTTTCAATTACGATATAGTCCATTTCGCTTCGGAAAGGATTGGCGCGATTTATCACCGAAGAGACGTCGGAAGAGGTGATTTTTCGATTTTTGCTAAACTCGACAACAACCTCGGTTTCACGTACCTGACAAAACATTGAAGGTAAACCAACGTACAAGGTACCAAGTTTGCTGATTTTCACCCCTGCTTTTCTTTCCGCTTGAAGATAAGCCATACGGATTGCGCTTTCAATTTCGCTTCCGTCATACCAGGATTCTTCGTCATAGCCCAAATAAGTCGCCTGTCCCATACCGCGAATACCAAACATACGCTCGTTGAGTTTTACGCCAACTGCAACCGAAACGTAATGCGATCCGATATTTAAAACGGCAACTTCTTTGCTACGCCCCATAACGACTCCTTATCTTTAGTTCATATTTAAGTATAAATTATATAAATAATGGTGTCAAGGCGGATTTAATAAAAAATCCGCTTGAAGCGGATTAAAATGGCATTTTTAGCCAACAACCGGTGGGGTTTCAGACCACTCAACCGCCCCTACGTTGGGGTCAACTGTGCTTTGTGGATTGAAATAAATATACCCTTCTTGTCGACGGACGTCGGCGTCGGAAAAACTTGCGTACAAGCGGAAGGCGCACAAAGCTTGGTCGGTTGCACCGTTTGATGCGAAAACACAAAAGATTACGCCTGCGGTAGTTTTGATGAAGAAGTCGCCCTTTTGTCTTACTTCAATTGAGTCAATAATGGAAAGTGCGGATTGGGTATCTTCCGTTTCGGACATTAACACTGCGAGAATTTCTCCCAAACTTGCGTTGACGGAATTGGTCATATTCAATACGCTACCGGTAGTTGGTTCGTCCACCAAAATTCCGCTTAGGGGAATAAGCTTGGTCAACAAATTGTTTTCACCATCGCAAACCTCAAGTATTTTTAAGTTGTGGTCCAAAACAGCAAATTTTCCATCTTTTGTGGGGATGGAAATAAGAGGACTACGCAAGGTTACCTTTATATCCAAAGACCACGGAAAACGCCTTTCTATGGAGATAACCTGAATATAGGGGTTTGCGGATTCGATTGAACTTGATGCTTTTTCTTCATCCAAAAACAAAATGTTTTTGTTGTACTCAATTCCCGATGACGTGAGAATAAAATCCTCGTCAATCAAAGAAGAGTTGACGTCGGCCAAAACGTTGATTTCCTTTACAGTCAGCAAGGTGAAATTAAGCGCTACTATCACCACCGCCAAAAGTATTATGAAAATAAAGAGAATAATTCGTCCGTTGCCTTTCATTTCTTTTGATATCTCCGCCCAAATTTTTCAACCTGACTTCAATTTGTTGATAGCCACGGTCAATAAAATAGGGATTGAAAACCTTTGTAGTTCCTTCTGCGACAAGCCCTGCGATCACAAGCGCGGCGCCACCGCGTAAATCTTCAGCATAAACCGAATTCCCAAACAATTTTCCACCGCAAATTTTTAGGGTATCTCCCACGATTTTTACCTTTGCGCCCATCTTTTCAAGCTGATAAACGTGGGCGAATCGGTTTTCGAAAACCTTTTCAACAATTTCAGTTTCCCCATCGGCTACGCAACCGAGGACTGAAATCAATGCCTGTAAATCAGTTGGAAAAAAAGGATATGGGGAGGTGTGGATTTTGCCCAAGCCCTTCAATCTTTTTGAAGATTGTATTACTATATTATCACTTTCCACCCACAGTTTGCAAGTGCTTTCTTTCAATTTAGGTATTAGGGCTTTTAGGTGAGAAGAATTACACCTCACTTTCACCTCGCCACCGCATACCGCTCCTGCCACCAAATAACTTCCTGCAGTAATTCTGTCAGGGATAGGAAGGTAGGAAATTTTGCCGGACAACTTCCCCCCTTTTATCCTAATATTTCCCTTGTTATCATAATCAATTTGACCACCGCAAGCCTTTAGAAAATTGCATAAATCCTCAATTTCAGGCTCTATTGCGCAACCGGTCAAAATAGTTTCACCCCGGTTTGCAAAAGCAGTCATAATCAAATTTTCAGTTGCCCCAACACTTGGGTACGGTAAATGAAAAAAATAGTCTCCGCTACCTCTTTCTTTTGTAATTGTTATATTTTCGCCTTCCTCAATTTTATACCCCATTTGAGAAAGTCCCCGAAGATGTATGTCTATTGGTCTTGCTCCAATTTTGCAACCGCCCGAGCGTGGTATCGTAACTGTATCAAACTTGTTTAGCAAACCGCCTATTAACAATGAAGACGCCCTAAGTTTTTGACATAATTCCCCTTTGGGGAAATTTGAAAAAAGACTTTGTGAATTTATGATTAGATTGCCTCTTGTAAATTTTACGTTACAACCCAAATCCTGTAATATTCGCCCCATAACAAAAACGTCGCTCAGCAAAGGAATTTGTTCAATAACAATTTCATTTTCGCACAACAACGCCCCTGCCATGATAGGCAAAACAGCGTTTTTAGACGTCTCGAAGGGAATTTCTCCTTTTAGAGGATTTCCCCCTTTTATTTCTATGTAATCCACTTTCATTTCCCCCTTGAATCTCTTTCAATAACAAGGTTTTTTCACGGCAATTTTGTCCTGCGATTGAGGTCAATATTCCCACTGCCGACATAAAACAAACCAAAGAGCTTCCACCATAACTTATAAAAGGTAAAGGCAATCCCGTAGGTGGAACGCTACCCGTAACAACCGCAACGTTGAAAAGAGTTTGTACCGCCATAACCGAAGTTATCCCAAAAGCAAGAGCGCTTGAATATCTGTCCTCTGCCCTCAATGCCACCTTATATCCCTGATAAAATAGATATGCGAAAATTGAAATTATGGCTACACAGCCTACAAACCCAAGTTCTTCTCCGATAATTGAAAATATAAAGTCGGATTCGGCGAAGGGTAAAAACATATACTTTTGCCTACTGTTGAAAAGTCCTACTCCGAAAAATCCACCCGACCCCAAGGCGTAATAGGATTGTACCAATTGATAGCCTTCTCCTTTCGGGCTTTGCCAAGGGTCGATAAAAGCCATAATTCTTTGCATTCTATACGGCTCGGCAAAAATCAAAATTGGGATTGCAACAAGGATAGGCAAGGAAAATAAAACCAAATTTTTGCCCTTTATACCGCCATATATCAAAAGCATTATCATGATTGCCCCTACACACAAAGTAATAGACATATTCGGCTCGAGCATAATTAGGAGACAAATTGCCAAACCGCTTCCCAGTATGGCAAAGACTCCTTTTAGGGATTTAGTCCCGTGTTTTGACAAAATCCACGAGCAAAAAAGAACGTATCCGAATTTTGCGATTTCTGAAGGTTGAACTGTGGTTATCCCTAAATCAATCCACCTTTTTGCGCCATAACTTTCAACGCCTACACCGGGGATAAAAATGATTCCTAGGACGAAAAGTGAGATTATCAAGGACGGAATCGCTAATTTTTTTAATTTTTCCACCTTGACTTTTCTCAAAATAAGCATTAAAACAAGTCCTACGCCAAAAGCAAGCGCTTGTTTTTTTACGTAGTAAAAGGCATCGTTGTAATCCTGCAATCCTCTATAACTTCCGGCGCTGTACATCATAAGCAAGCCGAATAGCGAAAGAAAAATTGTAGGGATTACAATTTTCAGTTGTTGACTAGTCCCCTTGAAAGGCTGATAAAATCTTTTCAAAATGTTTACCCCTTTCCTTGTAATCGGAAAAAGAATCATAACTTGAAGTTGAGGGTGAATAAAGAATACACTCTCTTCCTTGCTTTGAGAAAATTTCTTTAAGCGCAGTCTCGGGATTGGTTACTGCTACAAGCAAATAACTTTTCCCCGTTTTGTTTGCCCCGTCGAAAATCTTATAACCGTTGGCGCCACAAACGTAAATCCTCTTTACCTTCAAAGGTAAATTTTTAAAAAAGTCTATGTAACTTTCCCCTTTGTCATAACCGCCCATGATCAAAATAACGTCTTCTTCCATGGTATCTATGGCAACTTGAGTGGCAGAAATATTGGTCCCCTTGCTGTCGTTGTATACCTTTCTCCCCTTATACTCCCCTTCGTACTGAATACGGAATTTTGATGAAGTAAAAGTTTGTAACGCTTCTTTAAAGCGGATATCGTATTCTCCCTTGTATGCAATACAAAGGGTAAGCGCAAATAAGGCGTTTTTTACGTTGTGAACACCTTTCACCCCTAAGTCGCTTTCCTTCATAATACTTAGGGTTTCCTCTCCCTTGCAATAGAATATCTCGCCTTCTTGACAATAAACGCCTTGGATTTTTTTACCGTAGGAGAAAAGCGCGTTGGATTTGTCTTGATAAAAAACTCCCTCTTCTGCAACTTTGATTTTTGAAGTAAGATCAAATAGTTTCAGTTTTGCCGAAGTATAGTTTTCCTGAGTTTTATGTCTTTCGATATGGTCGATTGAAATGTTTGTTATTCCCGAAAAATCCGCTTTAAAACAAGATGATTGTTCAAGCTGAAAGGATGAAATTTCTACTACTGCAACGTCATCTTTTTGAAGAGCCAAGGAAACCGAGGAAAGAGGAAGACCGATATTTCCTACCGCCGGCGCTTTGATCCCTGTTGCCATAAGCATTTTTGATATCATTTCCACCGAAGTGGTTTTTCCGTTTGTCCCGGTTACCGCTATGATTTTACATTTAGAAAACATACAACCTAAATCAGGTTCGGAAACTACGCTTATTCCCTTTTCTTTAAGTTTTTTAACCAAACGATGGTCAGGGGTTATAGACGGAGAGACTACCGCAAAGTCTAAAAACTTTGAATACCTTATGACTTCGGAATAGGACAGTTGAGGATAATCCCCCAACGTAAAGTCTAAATCGTCGTAAAAATAGGCTTTTCCGCCCAAGGTTTCTACAAGTTTCGCCGAAGAATTTCCGCTTAAACCTTTTCCAATGATTAAAACTCTTTTACCCCTTAACTCCATACACTCCCACCACAACGCTTATTATGCAGATAATCCCCATAACAAAGGTTATTGCCGAATAAAGGGATACGATTTTTCCCTCGGAAAAACCCTCATTTGCAAATGATGGTGTAAAGGAGCCATTAGAAATATCCTTTTCCCACCGCTTAGATTGAAGTATACTA
>JAEDHM010000095.1 GCA_016296985.1 Clostridia bacterium | reverse complement strand
TTACAGCACCGCTTTTGCTTTGTTAGACACGCCTGTCATAAATTTGTCCTTTGAAATGATGGCGATAAACCGCGCTTTAGTTTACGCCTTGTTTGGGGTGGTAAATGCAATAGGTATCTTTTTGTGCCTTAACTACGTATTTACAAAATTTGGTTTTTTCAATCTTTACGCTACCTTGTCTTCCTTTGTCGGGATTGTGCTTTTGACTGTTTCGGTAGCCTTGCCCTACGCTCCTCAAGGTTCTGCTTTGTATATCGTTCGCCGTGTTTTGATTGGTTTGGGTATCGGTTGTTATGGCTTTTCCTATATCCTTTTTATCCTACATACCATAAAAAGAAACAAAGCCTTTTTGATTGCAACGGGAATTTGCGCTTTGCTGTGTTGTGTAAGCGGAATTTTGGTTGCGGTAGTCGGTTGTTGGGCTATATTCGAACTTATTCCCATTTGGGTTATTTTTATTACCTTTACTCTTTTCGCCTTTTTGCCCCTATTCGAAGTGGGAATGATTGACGGCGAAGAAGAGGTTTCGGGGGATAAAAATTACGTATCAGCTGAAGACGACTTCGATTCTTTTGTAAAAGGAGAGGACGATAATACTTCGGATATAGAAAGCGAAGAAAAAAAAGAGAAAAGTGAAATTTCTCAAGAGGAATGCCCCGAAGGGGAAGAATAGGTTTTTGGGAAGGAGATAGAAATGGGAGAAAAAGCGAAAAAGATTTGCAAGATTTTTATCCTTGGTTTTTTAACCTTTGCGGTTTTGGGTGTGTCCTTGCTTTCCTTTGCCTGCATGAAAGAGGAGAATCCTTCTCCTGCGAAGCGGGACGTTTATAATCACGATTACGGCGCATTGTATCAAGAGGATTATACTCCGCAAAACGACAAGGCGGTTATTTTTATTCCCGGTCTTATGGCTAGCGCAATTTATGATATCGAGCTTGAGAAAAAGGACGGCACCCCCTTTTGTTGGTGGGGTTATGAAGGCTTTGGCGATGCGGTTATTTCCCTAAAAACCGGTGGTGATACCGCCTTTGATTTTTATCTTGAGGGTTATACCAATTTCCTTACTTGCGATGCCGATTGTATCCCTGTCGAGCGTTATCGTATAGCGAATATGAAGGACGTGCAAAACTTTGACGCTTTTGGCGGTATGTCCTACAGCGCGGAAAGGTTTAGGAAATACTTTGCGGAAAACAATATCGAGGGCTATGATATCTTGTGTTGGCAGTACGACTGGCGACAAAGTATCAAGGGCGCCGGCGCAAAACTTGAAAGTTTTGTAAACTCTATGGGTTATGATAAGGTAATGTTTGTAACTCACAGTATGGGCGGTATTGTGGTTGCCGAGTTTTTGAAGAAGGCGGAAAACCGTGAAAAGGTAGAGTTGTTTATGCCTTTTAGCGCGCCCTTCCTTGGCTCGCAGGATGCGGTTACAAACCTTTTCTCGAATCTTTCGGGAGAAGAGGGTATGATGACTGTCATTTTGGGTATGCTTGACCTTGATTTGAAGGATTTCGCAAGAAACTTTGCAAGCGTTTATAATCTTTTGCCCTTCCCGGAATTTGCAAGTTTGCCCTATTTTGCCCAAGGCGGAAGTGCTTTAACCCTTGACGGAGAGGCTTTGACAATAGCCGATTTTAGGGAATTTGTTTTCGAAAAGGACTGGGCGAAGGGTACTGACGGAAAATTGAAGAAGATTTTGCAAGATTTGGATTCCTTCCAATCCGCATTTTTCATTGAAAATGAAAAGGGTGAAAAGGTGCACGTTTCACAACTTGTCAATACTCACTATATCGTAGGTCGTGGACTTGATACCGTGGTTGGTGTAAACTTGTCAAGCGAGAGCGACGGCGGTGTTTTGTCCGTTGTAACCAATCAATTGGGGGATGGCACCGTACCTTCATACAGTGCTTGCGTTGGTTTGCCTCTTGATTCCGCTAACGTCTATATCGTGGACGGCGTTGCTCACGGACCTATTGCCAACGAATTGTCAGGGGGACAAGAGTCCGGTCTTAAGTACATCAAGGGTATTTTAGATTCCTTCTTCGTTAAATAATAGTTTTTTATAAAAGGAAGCGGATTACCGCTTCCTTTTTGTATACGCCTTGTCTTGACAAAAATAGGAGTGGGGAATTATAATTAAGAATTATGAAAGTATGCGTTTTGGCAAGCGGTAGCAAGGGAAATTGCATATACGTTGAAAGGGAAAATTGCGCCCTTTTGGTGGACTTGGGAATATCCTATTCCCGTCTTTTGTCTTCTCTTGCCGAAATTGGGGAAAGCGTTGAAAAAATCAAGGGCGTTTTGGTTACTCACGAGCATATCGACCATATCAAGGGACTTTCCGTTTTTGCTAAGAAAAATCCCGACGTGCCCGTTATATCCCATCAAAAGACTTTACGCGCGGTGGACGAGAAGATGCATACCAATTTTTCCCCCTTTGCAAGAGGGGATTTTGAAAGCGGATTTTCCCTGTGCGGTATAAACGTTCAACCTTTTAGGACCTCTCATGATGCCGTTTGTCCCGTAGGCTATACCTTGGAAAGCGACAGTAAAAAGGTGGCGGTGGTAACTGACCTTGGTTTGGTTACGCCTTCGGTTAGGCAAAACGTTTTGGGATGCTCTCTTGCGGTGCTTGAGTTTAATCACGATCACGAAATGCTTTTCGGCGGTGATTATCCTCAGTCCTTGAAGGTGAGAATAGGGGGACGGTATGGTCATTTGTCCAACGAATTGGCGGCGGATTTTGCCGTTGACCTTATCAAGGAGGGCGCTAGAAATATAATCCTTGCCCACCTTAGCGAGGAAAACAATTTGCCTTCCCTTGCGAAAAATACTTTGTTAAACAAAATTTCCCGTTGCGGTTTGTGTTGCGATGGGTTGGAAATTGAGACTGCTATGCAAAAATGCCACACCGTGGTTTATGAGGTAAAATGAGAGCGGAAAGACCGGACAATAATCAAGGCTGTGTAATATTTTTTATTGGCTATGCTTGCTCTATCGTGTTGCAGGTTACTTTGTCCTTTTCTCCTCTTGAGGGTGGCACCTTTTTGTGGACTTATTCCTTTTTAGTGCAAGCCATTTTCTTGGGAGCAACCTTGATTGGCTTTGGAATTTATAGGATAAGCCCTGTAAAAACCCTTGGTTTGAAAAGGGGAATATCCTTGTCGCAAGGTTTGTTGATTATCCCTATCGCTTTGTTTTCCCTTTTGGCTTTCGGCCCTCTTGCCACCTTGTTTTCAAAGTTGTTGTCCTTGATGGGCTATAACTATACTCCTACCTACGCCGACTATACCTCTTCGGGAGGCGCTTTTGCCTTGGGAATTTTCGGGCTTTGCATAATGCCTGCCTTTGGTGAAGAGTTTTTGGTAAGGGGAGCGCTTGCAAACGGTTTGAAGGGCAAGAGTTATGCTCATGCAATTTTCTTGTCCGCTTTGCTTTTTGCTTTTATGCACTCTAACGCCGTACAACTTGTGCATCAGTTTGCTATCGGCGTTATTATGGCTTATTTGGTGATTTTGACGGGAAGTATATATCCTTCTATCATCTTTCACTTTTTAAACAACTTGGTTGCCATAAGCGTGGATTTGGCGTTGGCAAAGTCCTCATTTATCAAGGGTCTTTCGGCGTCTTTCCTTGCCTTGCCCGAGGTGGGGATTGTCTTCATTTATTTGGCTATGGCCTTGGTGGGGATTGTGATTACGTTCTTGTTGGTATATCTTTACGTCAAGGTGAGTATAAAAAGATACGTCAAAGGCGGTGGGTATTACGCTCCGCCTACTGAAAAGGGCATAAAGGGAATTTTTGCAACCTTTTCCCATGCCCTAGAGGTTTTGGACGACAGCCGGGCGGAGGCAATGTTTGTGAGGGGTGAAAAAGAGGTTAGATCCCCGGGTTTGTATATATCCGTCGGTTTTATGGTTTTGGTTTGGTTGCTTAACGTGGTTTCAGTATGGGTTTCATAAGTAAAAGAGGAAGATTATCAATCGTATATTTTGTGGTAATGTGTTGTCTTGGTATTTTGCAGATTTCCTTTTCTGCTGTCAATACCACTTTAAGCGACAATGTGATGGATATTACCTACACCCTTGTTTCGCAGTGCTTGTGCATGGGTCTTGTCCCTTTTCTTCTTACCCTTTGGCTTAAGCCTTGCAAAAAGGGAGAAAGCAGGGTAAAAAATCTTTTCCGTGATTTTGGATATAGAAAACCAATTTCTAAAAAGTGTTGGTGGCTTTTAATTCCCATTTGCATATCCTTATATCTTTTGACCTCGTTGTCTTCAAGAATATGGAATTTGTTTTTGATGATTATTGGCTTTGATAACCCCACTTTTGGCGGTTATTTGTTTTCAAAACCTTGGGATTTGCCTTTGTGGATTTTTATGATAGGCGTGCTTCCTGCAGTGTTTGAGGAGTTTACTCACAGGGGTTTGCTTTTTGATATGCTTGAGGATAGGGGAAACGAGTGGGAAATAGTCTTCTTTTCCGCTTTGCTTTTTGCAGGTATGCATACCAATATAAACCAATTCGGCTACGCTTTTGTCGGTGGCTTGGTTATGGGTTTTGTGGCTTTGCGGACGGGAAGTATTTATTTCTCCATGGCGACACACTTTTTCACCAATTTTATCTCGGTTATGAGCAACTACGCTTCGCAAGACTTGGGAATTTTGGGAAGGATAAGCGATGCTCTCGACGGCTTTTTTATGACTCCTTTGGGGATTGGCGCAACCTTTGTCATCTTGATGGCAAATCTTGTTTTGCTTTATCTTATTTTGGGCGCCTTTGAAAAGTACGATACAAGAGAGAAGGTTAGACCTAAACCCTTTTTGCCTCCTAAAATCTTTCTTGACAGTTATAAAAAGGACGGAAAAGCAACTTTGAAGGATAACGCTTTTATCATAGGCTCGTTGGCGATTGGAATAAGCGTTACCTTGTTTACCTTGCTTTTTGGGTATTTCAGATGATTAAGGTTAATATAGTTTGCATTGGAAAAATAAAGGAAAGTTTTTTCCGCGAGGCTTATGCTGAGTACGCAAAAAGGCTTTCACGCTTTTGCTCTCTTGAATTGATCGAGCTTGACGAATTTCGAGGGGATAACGTGGAAAAGGTGAAGGAGGAAGAGTGCAAAAAACTTCAAAAGGCATTGAGGGGAAGAAAGATTGCCCTTGACCTTCGGGGCGAGCAGTTGGATAGTCCTTCTTTTGCAAAAATGCTTAAGGAAAGCGTAAATAGAGGAGAGGAAATATCCTTTGTTATCGGCGGTAGCAACGGGCTTACGAGGGAGTTTGTGGCAGGTTGCGATAAAAGCATTTCCTTTGGAAAACTCACCTTCCCTCATCAACTTTTTAGAGTGTTGTTGGTGGAGCAAATATACCGTGGATTTATGATAAACGCGGATTCGGGGTATCATAAATAAATATGCGGTACTTTGTAAGCCGATATTTTTGAAAGAGTACGTCAATGGGCGTGCTTTTTTTATGCCTTGTGGTTTATTCCCTTATATAACATATTATAACAACGATAAATAAAAATGAAGGTAATAAAAATAATGGGG
>JAEDHM010000094.1 GCA_016296985.1 Clostridia bacterium | reverse complement strand
GATAAAATCGTTTTCAGAAGTCGTCTTTCAAAAATCATAAGAGATTATATGGATGAAAACAATTTCTTAGAAATTGAGACTCCTATCTTGGGAAGATCTACACCCGAGGGCGCAAGGGACTATCTCGTACCAAGTCGTGTCCATCAAGGTGAGTTTTACGCTTTACCTCAATCTCCTCAACAGTACAAACAAATTTTGATGATAAGCGGTTTTGATCGTTACTATCAAATTGCTCGTTGTTTCCGTGACGAAGACTTGAGAGCAAACAGACAGCCTGAATTTACCCAAGTTGACATGGAAATGAGCTTTGCCGATACCGAAGATATTATGGCTATTTGCGAAGGACTTATGAGAAGGGTGTTCAAGGAAACTATTGGCTACGATATCGGTAATACAATTCCTAAAATGCCTTATCGCGAGGCTATGGACAAGTACGGCTCGGACAAGCCTGACGTAAGATTTGCAATGGAAATCAATGATATTTCTTCAGTAGTATCCGGTTGCGAATTCCCCGTGTTTGCCGATGCTTGCAAGACGGGTAGCGTTCGCGCTATAAACGCAAAAGGTATCGTAGGACAGTTTACTAGAAAAGAAATCGATAAGCTTACACTTTTCTTGAAAGAAAACTTTGGCGCAAAAGGTCTGGCCTATATGTTACATAAACCCGAAGGAACTACTTGCTCCTTTGCAAAGTTTATGAAACCCGAAGAACTGGATGCAATCAACAAAGCACTCAATGCTGAAACAGGAGACGCTGTATTTATCGTTGCCGACGCTAAAAACAGTGTTGTATTATCTTCTCTTGGCGCATTAAGATTGAAGATTGCAAAAGAACATAATCTTATTCCCGATGGATACAAAATCCTTTGGGTTACCGAATTCCCTCTTGTTGCATACAGCGAAGAAGAAGGTAGATACGTTGCAGAACACCATCCCTTTACTGCTCCCATGGATGAAGATATTCCTCTTATGGAAACCAATCCGTTGGCAGTTCGTTCAAAGGCATACGACCTTGTTATCAATGGTGAAGAAGCAGGTGGCGGTAGCGTAAGAATACACAGTACTGACTTACAATGCAAAATGTTCAACTTGCTTGGGATGAGTGACGAAACCATCAAGGAAAGATTCGGCTATTTCGTAGACGCTTTCCGTTATGGAACTCCTCCTCATTGCGGTTTGGCATTTGGTTTAGATCGTTTGGTTATGCTTTTAACAAAAACTGATTCAATCAAAGACGTTATTGCATTCCCCAAAGTACAAAACGCTTCTTGCTTGATGACAGATGCGCCTTCCGTTGTAGATGACAAACAACTTAAGGATTTAGGTTTAAAATGAGAGAGATAGGAACGGTCACCATGATAAATAGTAAACGAAATACCGTAAAGGTCGAGTTTCCTAAAAAAGCGGAATGTGACAAATGCGGTATGTGTTTGCGTAGCAAAAAAGATTTGACCGTTTCAATTGTAGTTAAAAATGAAATTAACGCGCAAGTAGGCGATAGAGTAATTGTTACTATGGAAAAAAATCTTGCTATTAAAGCAGTTTTTATTCTATACGTAATTCCACTTATCTTGCTTTCACTTGTTCTTGGTTTAGGACGAAATTTGGACGAATTGATACAAGTTGCCTTATGCGTAGTTGCATTGGCAGTAGGTGTCGTAGTTGCTTATTTCTCAGAAAAATATTTGCGAAATAAAAAGGGCGTTATGCCTAAAATTGAATTTTACACTGAAAAAAAGGAGTGTGTAGACAATGAGTGAAAATACAGTCGTAATCACTAATGATAATTTTAGAGAGATAGTTGACAACAACTCAATAGTTCTTATTGATTTTTGGGCAAACTGGTGTGGTCCTTGCAGAATGTTTGCTCCTATTTTGGACGAGGCAGCAAAAGAACTTACAGGGGTTGCCGTTGTCGGAAAGTGTAATGTAGACGATGACGAAGATTTGGCTAGAGAACATGGTATCATGAGTATTCCTACCGTGGTAATGTACAAAAACGGCTCTGTCGTAGCAAAATTTTCAGGCTCTCGTTCAAAAGAACAGGTTGTAGATTTTGTAAAAAGCAACGCTTAAAAACTTAGTTTAAGATAAGATAAAAGTTTGAGATTATCTCAAATTGGAGGCTTTATGGAAAGGATTTATTTGGATTATGCGGCAACAGCGCCTCTTGATGCTAGGGTGCTTGAGGAAATGATGCCATACCTTACCGAAGTTTATGGAAACGCAAGCAGTCAACACCGTTTTGGTCAGGTTGCGCAAATGGCAATTGACAAGGCGAGGGAGAGAGTTGCAAAGGCAATCGGCGCAAAACCTAATGAAATTTACTTTACTTCAGGTGGTACCGAATCTGACAATTGGGCTATTAAAGGTATCGCCGAAGCAAGGAAGAGTAAAGGAAGACATATCATAAGTACACCTATTGAGCATCATGCTGTTTTGCACACTCTTGATTGGTTGAAATCTCATGGCTTCGAAATCACTTACGTTCCCGTTGATTCGGTTGGCAAAGTGAAATTGGACGAGCTCGAAAAAGCAATTCGCCCTGACACCATACTTATAACGGTTATGGCTGCAAACAACGAAGTAGGTACGATTCAATCTATCGCCGAAATTGGCAAAATTGCAAGAGAACACGGCGTTCTCTTTCACACTGATGCGGTACAAGCGGTTGGAAGTATACCTATAAACGTAAAAGATATGCAAATTGATTTGCTTTCTATGTCAGCGCATAAGTTTTATGGACCTAAAGGCATTGGCGCTTTGTATATTAGAAACGGCATAAAGGTTGATAAACTTGTGGTAGGTGGCGCACAAGAACGTACTATGCGTGGCGGAACCTACAACACAGCTGCAATCGTCGGTATGGGAAAGGCCATTGAATTGGCAACTGAAAACCTTGATGAATACGCTAAAAAAATAAGCGAAGTTAGAAACTATTTTGTCAATAAGGTTCTTAATGAAATACCCGAAGTTATTTTTAACGGCGCTCCCTTTGAAGACCGTTTACCCAATAATGCAAACTTTGCTTTCAAGTATATTGAAGGCGAGGGCATACTAATGACTTTGGATATGGCAGGTATTGCCGTATCTTCGGGTAGCGCATGCAGTTCGGGATCATTGCAATCATCACACGTTTTGCTTGCAATGGGACTTGAAGAAGTGTTTGCTCATGGTTCTATAAGATTTACTTTCGGAAGAAGCACAACAAAAGAAAACGTCGATTACGTTGTCGAGATTCTTAAGGGTGCAGTCAATAGATTGAGGGCTATGTCCCCCTTATTCAATCAATTAAAAGGAGATGTTACAGATGTATAGTGATAAAGTGATGAAAGCGTTTACCGATCAATCAAACGTAGGTGAACTTGAAGATGCAAATGGTATTGGACAGGTAGGCAACGCCTCTTGCGGAGATATTCTCCGTATATATTTAAAAATCGAAAATGGAATTATTGTAGATGCAAAATTCCAAACCTTTGGTTGTGCTGCGGCAATTGCCACCTCTTCGACGGCAATCGATATGATTAAAGGAAAGACTGTTGAATATGCTCTTTCCCTTACAAATAGCGATATCGTAACCGAACTTGACGGCTTACCCCCTCAAAAAATCCATTGCTCAGTTTTAGCGGAAGAAGCTATTGCAAAAGCCGTTGAGGATTACAGAAGCAAACATCAAGCTTAATAAAAAGTAAAAAAGTAAGCAAGGCTTACTTTTTTATTTTGTCAATAAAGGCATCTAACACCTTTTCGATTTTCCCTTTTTTCTTCAAGCAGTTTGAAGCATAAAGGAGAGCGACTGAAGAAATCATTCCTAGGGCAACCCCTGATTTAAATTTAGTCATTTTTCTTTCCTCCTCATTATTATCATCTGCTAAATTGTTGATAATATTATTGGAAAAAAATGTTAATTATGGTATAATATTTCTATGGAAATATTCGATAAACTCAACCCTCAACAAAAAATAGCAGTAACACAAACCGAAGGGGCTGTTTTGGTCCTTGCCGGCGCCGGAAGTGGTAAAACTCGTGTGTTAACTCACCGTATTGCTTATCTATTAAAAGAACTTGAAGTTTCGCCGTACAATATTTTGGCGATTACTTTTACCAACAAGGCAACCAATGAAATGCGTGAGAGACTTGAAAAGCTTACAGGTTATTCAGGTATGGGGTTGTGGGTTTCTACCTTCCACTCTTTTTGTTGCCGTATTTTACGCTATCACATTGAAGAAATGGGAAACTATACGAAAAGTTTTACCATTTACGGCGACTTGGAAAAAGAACGTACTATAAAGCGTATCCTTGGCAATATGGATCTTAAAAAAGATCTTGCTGGAAAAATGAGTTGGCATATTTCCTATGCAAAGACTGCTGCGCTTACTCCTTCTCAATACGAATTTGAGTGTCAGGACGGCGATCCGTCAACCGTAATAGAGGTTTATAGGGCGTACGAGCGGGAGTTGGAAAATTCAAATGCTTTAGACTACGATGATTTGCTTTTGAAAACAAAGCTATTATTTGAAACTTGTCCTGCTGTATTGCAAACTTATCAAGAAAGATTTAGATATATTCACGTTGACGAGTATCAAGATACAAACCATATTCAATACGAAATCGTAAAAATGCTTGCAGGTGTTCACGGTAATCTTTTTGCCGTAGGTGACGAGGATCAAAGTATATACGGTTGGAGAGGGGCTTCCATACAAAACATATTGAATTTTAGAAAAGATTTCCCTGAGGCTAAAATTTATAAACTTGAACAAAATTATAGAAGCACAACTTCGATTCTTGATGCGGCAAATCATTTGATTAAAAACAACCATAATCGAATTGATAAAACTCTTTGGTCTGACTTGGGGCAAGGGGAAAAAATCACTTTTTATACTGCATCATCTGACAGAGATGAGGCTGATTTTGTAGTAAGAAAAATCCACGACCTTATAGATTGGCAAGGGTATAGTCCCCGTGATATTGCTATTTTGGTAAGAATTAACGCTATCACAAACTGTTTTGAAGAAAGGCTTCGCATGTATAATTTACCCTATAAGGTATTTGGTGGCGTAAAATTTTTCGATAGAAAAGAAGTTAAGGATTTTCTTGCTTATTTGCGTATTTTGGCAAATCCTCGCGATAACGAGGCTATGCTTAGGGTAATCAACACTCCAAAGCGCGGTATTGGTGATACCGTAGTTTCTGTTTTGGTTGATTATTGTTCTTCAACGGGGAAAAGTGTTGCCGACGTAATATTCGGCAATGATTTGGATGCGTTCACTCCTGCGACGGCGCGTAAACTTTCAAGTTATCGCGACGTATTGTCCGATCTTATGTTTGGGACTACCGGAATGTCGCTTGGCGAAGCTGCGGAATACGTGTTACACAGGGTGAATTTTGAAACCATGTACGACAGGTCAACCGACGAAGGATTGAATAGACTTTTGAATATTGAAGACGTATTGCAGTCTATAAAAGAGTTTGAGGAAAACAACCCATCCGCCGTTTTATCTGAGTATTTAGAAAGTATCAGTCTTATTTCTGACAGCGATGAAGTTGCAACCGACGACTTTATATCTCTTGCAACGATTCATGCGGTAAAAGGGCTTGAATTTAGGGCAGTATT
>JAEDHM010000093.1 GCA_016296985.1 Clostridia bacterium | reverse complement strand
CTATCTACAAAATCCTTTGCCTCTACAAAAAATGCTCTAAGCGGCAGATTGGTATATTTAGTTAAAGGGGGCGGTTGAGGAAAAATACGCTCGGATACCGCATAGAGTCTTTAACAACAAATTGACAGTATTTGTAATTTATGTTAGAATAAAAAATAGTATTTAGGAGGACGAGATGACAAGCGAAATTTTTAAAAATTACGACGTGTTTTACAACATGCTTATCTCAGTTACGATTATGTCCAACGCCCAAACCGATGAACTGGAAGCGGACGGAAGAAAAATCGTAGATTTTATAGGAAAAGCCTATAGGTTAGACAAAAAGTTTATCGACCTTTGCTCTGACGTTATTTTAGAACAACTTACCCCTCTCGCTCGTATTTCCGAGCAACAAGCAATCTACAGAACAAGAAAGGTAGGCGAACCCTTCTCCGAAAACGCTATTTTGCTTGATATAAAGGGCGAAGTGTTGAACACAATCCAAAACATTGGAAAGGATCACGACACGGTAAACAGTTCTTGGTTTGACTATACCCATTACAAAACCTACGAACCCTACGTTCGTTTTTCAAAACTTTCCACTACAAGTTCTATTGGCGACATAACCGCTACAAGACAAGTGGGTCTTTTGAAGGCTTTGGGTATCGGTTGCGACAAGGACTTGGACGAGGCGAAAAACCGCTTGTATCAATGCGTTATGTGGGGCGATATCCCCTCGATGCACCTTCTCTCCTATTGCTACAAACTTTCACACAACAAGGAAAAGGAAGAACTTTTCCATCAAGTTGCAACCTTGTGTGAAAAGTACCTAAACGCCGGCGTAACCGTGTTGCCCGAGGATGCAAAAAGCAAGTTTTCCGACGAAGCTTGCACCTATTTCGTCTATATCTCCTCGATTTTGCAAGACGTTATAATCGCCTACAACAAAAAGAGAATCGACTTTTCCTTTATCGAGGCAATCTCTTCCCCCGACTTAGACTATTTTGACAAGATGAGATATATCAACGCCTACGACAGAAAAGAGTGGAAAAACGTTACCAATTCCTCGGCAAAGCCGGGCAAAAAACTAGGTTTTTAAGGAGTCGCCATGAACAAACATTCTATACTTGAAGATATAAGGAATAAATACATTGCGGACAATATGGAAAACGCCCATAAGATCCACTACACCTCTTTAAGCAAGGACGACGGCCTTGAAACCGTCTTCTACGACGAATTGGGTGAAAGAGAAATGAAAGGCTATCCCACGGCAAGCGATATGGTAGGACCTGACGGAAAAGCCTATTCAATGACCGAGTTTGAAAAACTTCCCGACGAAGTAAGAAAACAATGCCGTTTGCGTTTTTACTATCTCCCCAAGTGCCACGAACTTTACGTAGGTACCACGGGTAGCGGTAAAACCACAGGTTGCGTTGTTCCCCAACTTCGCGCTTTATCCTCGCAAAAAAACAAGCCTAACCTTTTCATAACCGACCCCAAAGGCGAACTTTTCGATGGAAACGCTCAACACCTTAAGGACAATGGTTATCACCTTATTATCCTAAACTTTAAGGCTTTGGATCGTTCGGACAACTGGAATCCCCTCTTCGAGGTATATGACAAAAAAATGGAGTTGGAAGAGGTTGGCAAAGGGGCAGTTATCAGACGCGCACCCATCAAAAAAGGCTTGAAACTTGCAGCGGACGAAAGTTTGTACACCGACAAATATATCGATTATAAGGGAAAAGCCTATCCCAACGGCGAAATTTTCGACGCCGCTTGCGCAAAGGAAAGGAACTCTATTGAATTGGCGGTATCTTCCTTGGTAAACTCCCTCGCATCTACCTTTATCGTTGTGCAAAGCAACACCGACAGATCTTGGGAATACGGCGCGCAAGACCTTTGCAAGGGTATCTTACTTGCCATGCTTGACGATGCAGTCCGCCCCGAAACAGGGTTTACAAGGGATATGATGTCAATCAAGACGATGCACGAGTATTATACCGCTTTGCGTATTCCTATTCAGAAAAACGGCGATTCTCGATACGACTATTCAACAAAAGGTTATGCCCTCAACGACCACCCCTTGGTGAAAGACAAGGACAAGGTTATCCTTTCCACCATGCGTACCGCCCTTGACAACGCACCCAATACCATGAGAAGTTATATGGGTGTCTTCGACGGCGCTTTGAAGGATTGGAAAAACGAGCATATCTATTCCCTTACCACCGGAAATTCTATTGATTTCACCGACATAGGTGACAAGCCATTTGCTTTCTTCTTGATTACTCGCGACTACGACAAAAGCGACAACCTTATCGCAGGGCTTGCCATCGACTGGATTTATAGAAAGGTGCTTGAAAGAGTAGAAAAGGGAATCGAAACCCGCGCGCTCCACTTCTTGTTGGACGAATTTGGTAATATTCCCCCTATCAAGGATTTCGACAGTAAAATTTCCACCGCAAGATCCCGTAACATTTGGTTCCACCTTTTCGTGCAATCCTATCAACAGGTTGAAAGAGTATACGGCGAAAAGGCAGGCACCGTTATCACCGAAAACTGCAACGCTCAAATGTTTTTAGGCTCGCAAAGTTATGAATCCAAGCGTACCTTCTCGGAAAAGTGCGGAAATACCTCGGTAGAAACCTTTGATTCGGTGATTGATTCTCACTATCATAACATCGTTGAAAAACCCGTGTTGCCCCTAAGCGACCTCGACCTTATCGAGCCGGGACAAATTTATGTCAAGAGAGTTTATATGCCGGTATTCCTCGCTCAGTTTATCCGTAGTTACGTTTGTAAAAGATACGGAATATTCACCGACGACAAAAACGGTCTTGAAAACTGCACTCCCTTCTCCTATACCGTCTATACCGACGAAAAGTATTGCTACAAGAGATTGGAAGAGTTTATGCACTAAAGATAAAAAGCGTTCCTACAGGGAACGCTTTTTTATATGGTTTAACGCAATTTTTTCTCTTTTGCCGTACAATAGAAACACTGTGTATTACCCCTTTGACAACAAAAAAAGCGTACCGCTTGGGTACGCTTTTATTTGTTTTGATTAGTCTTGATTGGGAACTTCGTCTATGGGAGTTTCCTCAACGGGAGTTTCTTCGGCAGGAACTTCTTCTGCGGGGGTTTCTAAATCCGCTGCAGTCAAAAGGTTCTTTTCTGTATCTACGTCAAAGAAGTGCATAACCTTTCCTTCAAAGGTAACGTAGATTTCAGCGCCAAAGCGAAGAGCAAATCTTTCTTCGTTGCTAAGGGTGATGGTAGGAACGCGAACGATCAACTTTTCGCCGTCGTCGGTAACAACGTGCAAGTGGAGTTCGCTACCCATCATTTCGTTTACTTGAACGGTGCAATGGATACCTTCGGGATCATCGGGGGTAGTCATGGTGATATGTTCGGGACGAACGCCCAAAATAACCTCTCTGCTACCTACTGCTCTGTCGGACAAAGCAACGCCCTTTTCGCCGTCAACTTCCATTTTAACGCCGTGAGCAACAACGAAATACTTGTCCTCTTCCTCAACCAATTGAGCGCGCATTGTGTTCATCTTGGGAGCGCCGATAAATTCTGCTACGAAGAGGTTGTCGGGCATATCGAACACTTCAACGGGAGTGCCAACTTGCATAATAAAGCCGTCCTTCATAATAACGATTCTATCGCCCAAAGTCATAGCCTCGGTTTGGTCGTGGGTAACGTAAACGAAGGTGGTATCAATCTTTTTGCGGAGCAAAATGATTTCCGCTCTCATTTGGTTACGAAGTTTTGCGTCCAAGTTACTCAAAGGTTCGTCCATCAAGAAGACCTTGCTATCTCTAACCATTGCGCGACCGATTGCAACACGTTGTCTTTGACCGCCGGACAAAGCGCGGGGCTTTCTGGTAAGGTATTCGGTAATACCCAAAATTTCGGCAGCCTCGGTAACACGGCGATAAACCTCTTCTTGAGGAACTTTTCTCAAGCGAAGGCTGAAAGCCATATTTTCAAATACGGAAAGGTGAGGATACAAAGCATAGTTTTGGAAAACCATTGCGATATCTCTGTCCTTAGGTTGCAAGTCGTTTACAACAACGCCGTCGATTTCGATTGTTCCTGCGGTAATATCTTCAAGACCTGCGATCATACGCAAGGTGGTGGATTTTCCGCAACCGGAAGGACCAACGAAAACCACGAACTCTTTATCCTTAATTTCGAGGTTAAAATCGTCTACTGCAGGCTTGTTGTCGCCCTTTGTTTTGTTTTCATATACTTTTCTTACGTTTGTTAATTTTACCTTTGCCATAATATTCTCCTATCCTTTTACCGCACCGCCGGTAACGCCTTCTACGTAATATTTTTGCAAGCACAGGAACAAGATGGTTACGGGAACCGCAACTACAACACCGCCTGCGCAGAACATTGTATAGTTTGTGTTAATCAAGGTTCTTTCAAGCCACGTCCACAAGCCGACACCTACGTTCATACCTTCTACTGCGCCGTGAGCGATATACTTCGCCAAAACGAAGTCTCCGAAGGGCGCCATAAAGCCCATCAAAACGGTGTAAATTACAATAGGCTTGGACAAGGGCAAAATAACCTTGTAAAATACTTGGAATCTTGTTGCGCCGTCTACCCTTGCAGCTTCGTCCAAGGTGGTAGGGATTGTGTCAAAGAAGCCCTTTGAAATATAATATCCCATACCGCTTGATGCAACGTAGACGAGTATCAAGCCCCAAGGGGCGTTTGCCTCGTAAAGACCAACGTCGGAAAGAACCTTGTACAAAAGGATCATGGATAAAAAGCCGGGGAACATACCGAGTATAAGCATAAAGTTCATCAAAAACTTTCTTCCCTTGAAACGCAAACGGGACAAGGTATAACTCATACACAATACGATAATGGTTTGTAGTATTGCAACGAAAACACCCATAACAAAGGTGTTAAGCAACCATCTGGGGAAATCCGTTTCGGTGAACAAGCGGATATAGTTGTCAAAGCCCCATTGTTTGGGGAACAAATAACCAACTTGAGCCGTAGTTTCAACACGGAAGGATTCGAGGATAAGGCAGAAGAAGGGGAAAAGCCAAACCACAGTCATAATACCCAAAATGATATAGATGATTGCGTTGCTTAAAGTTCTTTTTGCCTTTGCGCCCATATGTCTTTTCATAGGGGGCGCAACAGGGGTTTCCTCAGTCTCAACTGCAGAATAATCGAAAATGGGGGGTAAGGTTACCCTTGCTTCTTGGGTTGCAGGAGTAGAAGCGGTGGGGGCTTCAACGGTTTCAACGGTTTCTTGAGGAATTTCATTTACTTCTTGAACGATATCTTTATTTTCTAAATCCATTATCTGAAATCCTCCTCGTTTCGGGTTGAAGGCAATACGTTGTAGATAATAAGGGATAAAATTGCGATAACCACAAATATCATAATACCAATAACGGATGCCAGTTTATAGTTTGAAGTTGAACCTGTTGTAATCTTAAACAACCAAGTTATAAGCAAGTCGGTAGAGCCAACTGCCTCGCCTTGTACTGTCATGCCCGGGATTTTTGGGTCACCTCCGGTCAGTAGGAATATAACGTTGAAGTTGTTAAGGTTGTTTACAAAGCTTGTAAGCAAATAGGGACCTGTAACGAAAAGCATATAGGGCAAGGTAATTTTGGTGTATTG
>JAEDHM010000005.1 GCA_016296985.1 Clostridia bacterium | reverse complement strand
GGACATCAAATTGTGGCTGTCGTTTGTCAACCTGACAAACCTTCTACTCGTGGAAAAATTCGCTTTTCTCCCGTTAAGCAATTTGGTATTGACAAGGGAATTCCCGTTTATCAATTTGCTAAAATCCGTAAAGAAGGCGTTGAAATTATCAAAGAACTTAATCCTGATATAATGGTTACCGCCGCCTATGGGCAAATTATTTCTCAGGAAATTTTAGATATTCCCAAATACGGCGTAATAAACGTTCACGGATCTCTTTTGCCTAAATACAGGGGCGCAGCTCCTATTCAACAAGCTATTTTAGACGGTGAAAAGGAAACCGGTATAACCATTATGCAAACGGCTCTTGCAGTTGATAGTGGTGATATTTTGTTGACTGTTAAAACACCTATTGAGCCTGAAGAAACGGCAGGCGAATTGTTTGATAGACTTGCGGAAATGGGAGCAAAAGCCGTTGTTGATGGCTTGGCTTTAATAGAAAGTGGACGAGCTGTGTTTACGCCACAAGATCACTCTCAAGCAACTTTTTGTAAAATGTTTACAAAAGAAATGGGATTGATTGATTTTGACAAAGACTTTTTAACATTGAAGAACTTTATAAGAGGAATGAATCCTTGGCCTGGCGCTTTTACTCACGTAGGCGAAAAAACTTTGAAAGTTTTCTCCGTCTCTGCCTGTGAGGATAATTCTGAATCGCCTGTTGGAAGCGTGCTTTTTGCCGACAATAAAAACGGTCTTATCGTAAAAATTAAAAATGCTGCTGTATCCATAGACCAACTTCAAATGGAAGGTGGTAAAAGAATGGATGCAAAAGCATATTTGTTAGGTCATAAAATAGAAGTTGGTACAATATTAAAATGAGCAACACTTACGTAAAGGTTTTCGAAATTCTAAAGAAAGTTTATGGTAATCAAGCATATCTTGGTTTACTTTTAGACAATGCTGATTTCGGGACCGAACAAGGGTTTGCTTTAAGATTGTTGTACGGTGTCATTGAAAAGGACGTCGAACTTGAATATCATATCGCAAGGTTATGCAAAAAAAGGCCTAAACTTGCAATTCGCATCATTATAAAAATTGGGATGTACTTGGTTAAGTATATGGATTCCGTGCCTGAGTATACCGCGGTTTTTGAAATGGTAGAGTTGACAAAAACATTGAAAAAAGGTGAGAATTCTGGTTTTGTAAATTCGGTTTTGCGCTCCTTTATAAAAGACAAAGAAACTTTACCAAATAATGATTTAGAAAAGTTGGCAATTTCTTTATCCTTACCCTTGTGGCTGATTAAAAAGTATAAAAAGCAGTATCCGGATTCTGAGATTACGGATATAGTTTTCAAAAGTGAGAAATTGACACACGTACGTGTAAATACAAGGGCGTATGATATCCAAAGATTTTACGACTTTTTGGACAATGCTAATTGCGAATATCAAAAGACACAAATTGGCGCTTTCGTAAAATCAACCGGTTGTTTAAGTGAACTGATTAACAAGGGATTGGTATTTGTCCAATCTTTGGGGTCTGCCTTGATTTGTGATGCCTTCAAAGAAGATTTTCAAGATGATGGCAATTATAAAATATTGGATATGTGTTCTGCACCCGGCGGTAAAACCGTGTACTTGTCCGAACTTTTTCCAAGTTCTCAAATTACAGCATTAGAGTTGTATGACAACAGAGTAAACTTGATTGAAAATTATAAAGCACTTTCAGGCGCAAAAAACGTTGACGTTATGCAATTTGACTCAACCATATTCAACCCTAAATTTGTAAAGTCGTTTGATATGATCTTATGCGACGTACCATGTATGGGCTTGGGAGTTGTTGCATCAAATCCTGATATATTGTTACATAGAAAAGAGGAGGATTTGCCTTCCTTGACGGCTACGCAAAGGACAATCTTGAAAAACGCCGCTATTTATTTGAAAGACAATGGTACGATAATGTACTCAACTTGTTCCACGCTAAAGGAAGAAAATCAGTTTTTAACCTCAAATTTTTGCACTGAAAATGGATTCCAAAAATCTGACAAACTTATACACCTAAAGGAGAGTGGCGAAAGTTTCTATCTTTGCCGTATCAAAAAATGAACCTTTTAGATTTATCATTTACCGAATTGCAAGAACTTTTAGTTAGTATGTCCGTTCCAAAGTATCGCGCGGATCAGATTTATCTTGGCTTGTATTCTGGTAAGCGACTTGAAGAGATTTCCAATTTACCTAAAAGTCTTGTTTCAGAGTTTAGAAATAAGGGTTTTGACGGACTGAATACAAAAATAGTCCAAAAACTCGTTTCAAAAGATGGCACGGTAAAATATCTTTTCGAACTTTTTGACGGCAATATCATTGAAGGTGTTTTGATGCGTTATAAGTACGGAAATACGCTTTGCGTATCCACTCAAGTAGGATGCCGTATGGGTTGCGCTTTTTGCGCATCGGGACTAAACGGCTTGGTAAGAAACCTTTCAGCAGGAGAGATCTTGTCCGAAGTGATTTTGGCAAACTGTGATCAAGGTGGTAATTTGAACAAAAGAGCGGTTACTAATATCGTTCTTATGGGGTGTGGCGAACCTTTGGATAACTATGATAACGTCGTCAAGTTTTTGCGTTTGGTGTCTTATGAAAAAGGGCTTAACGTTAGTCTTAGAAACGTTTCCCTTTCGACATGTGGAATTGTTCCTAAAATTTTACAACTCGCCGAGGAAGATTTGCAAGTTACACTTACCATTTCCTTGCATGCAACCGACAACGAATCAAGGGAGAAAATTATGCCTGTCAATAAGGCATACAAGATTGAGGAGTTGTTAGATAGCGCGAAAACCTATTTTAAAAAGACGGGTCGTCGTGTCGTATTTGAATATGCTATGATCAAAGGAGTCAATGATAGCACTCAATGCGCTGATAGGCTCGCGCATATTTTGAAAGGACTTTCTTCCCACGTTAATTTAATACCGCTAAATTACGTAAAGGAGCGAAACTTGAAGGGGATTAAGCGTGAAGAGGTTTACAAATTTTGTGAATACTTGAACAAACTTGGTGTTTCGGCAACGGTTAGAAGAACAATGGGCAATGATATTGAAGGCGCTTGCGGACAATTGAGAAGGAAATATATAGGCGAAAACTGATGAAAAATTTGTTTACTGGAAAAATTATTAAAGGCGTTGGCGGACGATATAAAGTCCTTTGCGACGGAAAAGTTTACACCTGTACTGCCCGTGGAAAAATAAAACTTTCCGACAAACTTTTTGTTGGAGATAACGTTTCTATTTTCCCCGAGAGAGGTAATTGGAATATCCTTGACATTCTTCCACGCAAAAACCTTTTAATCCGACCCTACGTTGCTAACGTAGATTTGCTGGTTATCGTCGTTTCTCCAATACCCGAACCTGATTGGATTTTGGTTGACAAACTTCTTATTTCCGCATCAAAAAGCAACGTTGACGTTTTGATGTGTTATAACAAAAACGATTTGGGCAAAAGTGAATATGAATATATGTTGAAGACTTATGGTGAGTTGTGTAACTGCATTGACGTTTCCGCTGAAACGGGGGATAACATTTCTCAACTCATTTCAAAATTAAAAGGTGTGGTTTGTTTCGCCGGTCAATCGGCGGTAGGAAAATCATCTCTTTTAAATCGTCTTTGCGAAGCAGGTCAAGAAGTAGGTGGTTTATCAAAAATTGATAGGGGGCGTAATACCACAAGGCATATTGAAATTTTCAACCTTTTCGATGACGTTTATGCAGTTGATACTTGTGGATTTTCCTTGTTTGATTTGCAAGATATTGATGAAAGAGATTTGGCTTTATATTATCCTGATTTTTTAGAGCTTGGAAGATGCAAATATAATATGTGCGCCCACAAAGACGAGCCTGAATGTAAGGTGAAAGAAGCAGTTTCAAGCGGACTTTTGGATGAAGGTCGATATAAAAGGTATTTGGCTATATACGACGAAATTAAAGAAAACAGACTTAAAGGGAGATAGATTATGATTAAAGTTGCGCCTTCGGTTTTATCCGGCGATTATGCAAAACTCGGTGAATCAGTTGCTCTTGCAGAAAAATGGGGTGGCGATTATTTGCATTTTGACGTTATGGATGGTGTTTTTGTACCTAATATTACGGTAGGAATGCCTTCGCTTGCCGCTGTAAGAAGTTATTGCAGTTTGCCATTTGACGTGCATTTAATGATAATAAATCCCGAAAAATACGTTGAAAGATTTGTCAAAGCCGGCGCTGATATCATTACTTTCCATCCCGAAGCTTGCGCTGACGTAAAAGGCACTTTGTTGAAAATAAAAGAATTAGGAAAAAAATGCGGTCTTGTTGTAAATCCTGACAAGGATTTATCCCTAGTTATGCCTTACGTTGACCTTTTAGATATGGTGGTTTTTATGGGCGTTTTCCCCGGTTTTGGTGGACAAAAGTTTATCCCCGAGGTTTTAGATAAGATTAGAGAATTTTCTAAAATCGTTAGAGAGGGCGGATATAATATTGAATTAGAGCTTGATGGTGGCGTAAATGAGGATAACGCTCAAACTATTAAGGATGCAGGAATTGAAGTATTGGTTGCCGGTAGCGCTGTTTATAATTCTAAAAACCCTATTGAAACTATTAAGAATCTTAAAAGATGAAGGCTGCTATAGTTCTAAATTGCGATTTCAACCGCGAAATTTCTGAAGAATATATTTTTTGTGCAGACGGGGGATATAAATATCTTCTATCAAAAAGATTGAAACCTTTTTGTGTAGTCGGTGATTTTGATTCAACTGAAGTTCCTCAAGGGGTTTTACATTTTCAAGTTCCTCAAAGGAAAGATTTTACTGATGGCGAGTATGCCGTTCGATTAGCAATCGAAAATGGGTTTGACGATTTGTCAATTTACGGCGTTTATGGAGGTAGAATTGATCACGTTTTGTACAACTTAAATCTTCTTGCAATTGCAAATTCACTTGGAGCCAAAGCTAAAATCATGGGCGATGGCTTTGACGGATATTTGATTGATGATAAAATTGCATTAAAAACCGAGGTTGGTGATATTATTTCTATCGTACCTTTTGGGGACGAAGTTCATATAATGTCATCAGAAGGTTTGGAATATGAAATAAAAAATTTGTCTCTTACGAAACGTCAAACTAAAGGAGTTTCAAACGTGGCGACTAAAAAGGAAGTATCTATAAAAGTCAAAAGGGGAGAATGTTTGTTATTTCATATATTCCGTAAGGAGGTATAGTTGAAATTTTATTGTTTTAATCCGCCGGAATGCGTAAAAGTTTTTTTGAGGGTTATAAAAAAGGTTTGTCGATTGTAATTACATAAGAAAAAGCCTATCCAACTGGATAGGCTTTTATGTTTTTGATTAAACGTTGCGAGGGGCTTTACCACTCTTCATACAACGAGTGCAAACATAGCCGGATTCAACTTTACCGTCTGCATTTACAAACGTAACTTTATGAACGTTGGCATTCCATAATTTGGGAGCCTTACGGTTACTGTGGCTTACGGTGTTACCACTCATCTTGCCTTTTCCGCAAATACTACATACTCTGGACATGATTATACCTCCTTGCTGATTTGACTGTAAAATTTTAACACAAAAAAATTGGGATTGCAAGGGTTTAAAGGTATAATTTGTTAAAATCTTGTATATTTTCTTAGTGTTTGATATCAAATAAATATTTTACTTGCAAATTTCATAAAGTAAGTGTATTATATTTATATATTATAGGAGGTAGATATGGCGGTAACCACAAGCAACAAGTTCGGACAAATATCAGTTTCCGACGATGCAGTTATGATGGTTGCAAACCACGCTACGCTTGAATGTTATGGCGTAGTGGATTTGGTTTCGCGCAGGTTGACAGACAGTCTTGCGCATCTTTTCCGCGCTACCCCAAATACCAAAGGCGTTAGAATGACTTCAGACGAACATAATATTTTTATTGATTTGTTCGTTATCTTAAAAAGCGGTGTGGCTCAACAAGCGGTTGTTGAATCTTTGAAACGCACCGTTACTTACAGCGTCGAATATTTTACCGGCATGCGCGTTAAAGAAGTTGTTGTTTACGTGGTTGGTATTCGAGTTTAGATATAGGAGCAACGTAAATGTTGAAAGTTATAGATGCAATCACATTAAGAGATATGTTTGTTGGAGGTGCCAAAAACCTGACGGCAAATAGAGACTACGTCGATTCCCTTAATGTTTTTCCCGTTCCTGATGGTGACACCGGAACGAATATGTCAATGACCATTCAAAACGCAGTCAAAGAGGTGGTTGCTTTGGGTGAAGGTTTTGATATGACTCAATTGGCGCAAGCAATTACCAACGGTTCCCTTAAAGGGGCAAGAGGTAACAGCGGTGTTATTTTATCACAAATTTTTAAAGGCGTTTGTGATTGCGCTTTAAATAAAGAATATCTCAGTATAAAAGAATTTTCTCAAGCTTTACAAAACGGCGCACGCGTTGCCTACAGTGCAGTAGCGAAACCTAAAGAAGGCACAATACTTACTGTAATTCGAGTTATTGCCGAGCAATCTTCAAATTACGTTTCAGGTAGAAATAACGATTTTATAAAATTTTTCACTTCTATTATCGAGGTTGGTGAAAATATTTTGGCTCAAACCCCCGATATGTTACCCGTCTTGAAAAAAGCAGGAGTAGTTGATGCTGGAGGAATGGGACTCATTTTCGTCTTAAAAGGATTTTTAAAGATTCTTAAAGGGGAAATAATTGAGGAAAATACTCAACAAGTAGAAGGTAAGGAACAAGAAATCGAAGCCGAAATCGACGAACTTGAGGATATTACTTTTGCTTATTGTACCGAGTTTTTTATTACAAACATTTATCCAAAGACAACTTTGGCTGATATTGATAAATTTAGGGATAAATTGTCCAAAATTGGCGATAGTCTTATTGTAATCGGCGATTTAAACTTGGTAAAAGTTCACGTACATACAAATACTCCCGGTCTTGCTTTGCAATATGCAGTTCAACTTGGTGAATTGACAAAGGTTAAAATCGAAAATATGCTTGAGCAATATCGTGCCCTTATGGAAAAGAGGGCAAGAGAACGCAAACCTTTGGGTATAGTTGCAGTTTGCGCCGGTGAAGGTTTTACAAAGATTTTCAAGGAATTGAACGTGGATTACGTTATTGAAGGCGGTCAAACCATGAATCCTAGTGTTGACGACATAAAGACTGCCGTTGATAAGGTAAATGCTGACGTAGTATTGGTTTTGCCCAATAACAAGAATATTATTCTTGCTGCCGAACAAGCAAAAGAATTCACGAAGAACAAGTGTATAGTTGTTCCTACCGTCAACGTTCAAAGCGGTATAAGCGCTGCTATTGCTTTTGATCCTTCGGTATCTGGTGAAGAAAACCTTGAGATGATGATGGAAATGGCAAGTACTCTCACTTGCGGAGAGGTTACAACTGCAGTAAGGAAGACGGTTACTGAAACAGGATTAAAACTTAGGGAGGGTGATATAATCGGCCTCAATGGTAAAGCAATCGTCAATGCCGGAAGTTCAGTTGAGGACACAACCCTTGATCTTATTTCACAACTTGTAAATGAAGAAAGCGGTTTGATCACTCTTTACTATGGTGAAAACGTTTCCGATGAAGACGTTGCTCATATTCAAGGTGTTTTATCTGAAAGATATCCTGACCTTGACGTTATGATATACGACGGGGGACAACCTCACTATTTCTACGAGATTGCAGTTCAATAATATGTTGAATATTCAACAAGTGTAATTACAACAACTAATAAATATTGTTTTTACACTAAAGAAAAAGACGGCTAGAAAATTTTTTAAAAAAGTGCATAAAAAGTCTTGCAAATTCTTTTTCTTTTTGATATAGTAATTACACGCCGATTAAAGCACATGCGGGAGTGGCTCAGTGGTAGAGCGTTGCCTTGCCAAGGCAAATGTCGCGGGTCCGAATCCCGTCTCCCGCTCCAAACCTAAATCGGCGTTAATTGTACCTAAGGGTACAATGTGGCACCATAGCCAAGCGGTAAGGCAGAGGTCTGCAAAATCTTTATCCCCAGTTCGATTCTGGGTGGTGCCTCCAAATTTGCCGAAGTGGCGGAATGGCAGACGCAAGGGATTTAAAATCCCTCGAGGGCGACTTCGTGTGGGTTCGAGTCCCACCTCCGGCACCAAAACGACAAGCAAAGCTTGTCGTTTTTGTTTTACGTAGATACTTAAGGGGACTCGAACGCCCCGTGAAAAAACCTTTCTGTGAATGGTTTTTTAGGGGCTGGCATGAAAGCGAGCTACAACCGAAGGTTGGCAATGTAGTTGCAAAATGTAATTTAGCGAAGCGGAGTGAGTCCCACCTCCGGCACCAAAACGACAAGCAAAGCTTGTCGTTTTTGTTTTACGTAGATACTTAAGGGGACTCGAACGCCCCGAGAAGAAAAAACATCTATGAATTAAATAGATAATGTAAATTATTAATATAAAATATTTATAACCATATTAGTATTTATGTAGATTTAAATGAAAAGACGACTATGCTTTTGCTTGACAGTAATATTTAGTCATTATATAATCAAAATACTAAACTCCGTTTGTAGGGCGTTAGTAAAGGAGAATATTTTTATGAAAATTAATTTAAAAGGTGAAATCAGAGAATTTGAAGCCCCAATCAGTGTGCTTGACATCGCCGCTAGTATCGGTGAAGGATTGAAAAGGGCTTGTTTGTGCGGCCGAGTCAATGGCAAACTTGTTGATGCTTCCTACGTTATAAGCGAAGACAGCACCGTTGAAATCGTAACTTTCAGAGATGAAGATGGTAAGAGAGTATACAATCATTCTTGCGCTCACGTTTTGGCTCAAGCGGTAAAAAGACTTTTCCCCACCGCAAAGTTGGCTATTGGTCCTGCTATTGATAATGGTTTTTATTACGATTTCGAGTTTAAGACTCCCGTTTCCAATGATGATTTGGAAAGAATCGAAAAGGAAATGCACGCAATCGTAAAAGCTAATATCCCCATAGAGAGAGAAGTTGTAAGCCGTCAAAAAGCTTTGACTGCTATGACTGCCGCTAACGAGGATTATAAAATCGTTTTAATCAACGAATTGCCTGAAGATGCAGTAATTACCTTCTACAACCAAGGTGAATATACCGACCTTTGCGCAGGTCCTCACATTTGCTCAACCGGTCAAATTAAGGCTTTCAAGTTGACAGGACTTGCCGGCGCTTATTGGAAGGGTAGTGAAAAAAATAAGATGCTTACCAGAATTTACGGTACTGCATTTGACAAAAAGGCTGATTTAGAAGCTTATCTTACAGCTTTAGAAGAAGCTAAGAAGAGAGATCACAACAAGATTGGTCGCGACCTCGGTTTGTTTATGACAAGCGAAGTTGTTGGTCAAGGTTTGCCCATCTTGATGCCTAAGGGCGCTAAGATTTTGCAAATTTTGCAACGTTTTGTTGAAGATGAAGAAGCAAAACGCGGATTTATGCTTACAAAAACTCCCAATATGGCAAAAAGTGATTTGTACAAAATCTCCGGCCACTGGGATCATTATAGAGATAAGATGTTCGTTTTAGGCGACCCCGATAAAGAGGAAGAAGGGGAAGAAGTTGTGGCATTAAGACCTATGACTTGTCCTTTCCAATATCAAATCTATCTCAATGGCTTGAAGAGTTATCGTGATTTGCCTGCAAGATACAGTGAAACTGCAACTTTGTTCCGTAATGAAGCAAGCGGCGAAATGCACGGTCTTATCAGAATCAGACAATTTACCTTGTCCGACGGTCATATAATTTGTACACCTTCTCAAGTTGCTGACGAGTTTAAGCGTTGCCTTGACTTGTCCTATTATATTCTTGACGCTCTTGGCATGCGTGATATGGTTACTTTCCGTTTCTCTAAGTGGGATGAAAACGATAAGGAAAAATATATCGACGATCCCGAGGCATGGGAAGTTACTCAAAATATGATGCGTGGAATTTTGAACGACATCGGTTTAGAATACGTAGAAGCAGACGGTGAAGCAGCCTTCTATGGTCCTAAGCTTGACGTTCAAACCAAAAACGTTCATGGAAAAGAAGATACTCTTATCACAATTCAAATCGACTTTAGTTCTGCCGAGCGTTTCGGTATGTACTACGTTGACGAAAACGGTGAAAAGAAGTTGCCTTATATTATTCACAGAAGCTCTATCGGTTGTTACGAACGTACCCTTGCAATGCTTATTGAAAAATATGCAGGCGCATTCCCTCTTTGGATGTCACCCGTTCAGGTTAAGATTATCAGCTTGACCGAAAGAACCGCAGGCAACGCAAAGAAGTTTGTGGACGAATTGTTGCTCCACGGATTCCGCGCTGAATACGACGTTCGTGATGAAAAAGTAGGAAAGAAGATTCGTGAAGCGCAACTTGAAAAAATTCCTTATATGGTTATTATAGGCGATAAAGAGGCGGAAGCCGGACTTGTTGCTGTACGTGAAAGAAGTGCAGGTGATTTAGGTCAAATGACACCCGATGACTTTATTAAATTACTTTATAAGGAAGTAAACGAAAAAGTTATAAAATAATTGTCAAAAACAGTTGACTATAAATTTTTAGACTGTTAATATATTACCGAAGTAGAACTGTTCTCACCCAACGTATTTTGTTATTTTGGGTTTCTAATACAAAGTATTTTTGTGTGTGGATAGTTTTGCTATCCACATTTTTTTTAGGAGGACTTGATTATTAAAGAGTATCAGGTTAACGAACAAATTACGGATAGAGAAGTCAAGGTCATCAACGCAGAAGGGCAACTTATTGGTATCCTTTCTTCAAGTGAAGCCCTCAGGATTGCTGAGCAAGCCGGAATGGATTTGGTAAAAATTGCACCTCAAGCAGTTCCCCCCATTTGTAAATTGATGAATTATGACAAATTCCGTTTTGAGTCCATTAAAAGGGAAAAGGAAAATAAGAAAAACCAAAAAGTCATTAAACTTAAAGAGGTTCAATTGTCAATCGTTATCGACGTAGGCGACCTCAACGTAAAAGCAAAGAGAGCAAACGAGTTCTTGGCTGAGGGAAACAAGGTTCGCGTTGTCATTAGAATGCGCGGTAGACAAAACAAACGTCCCGAACTCGGAATCAAAATTCTCAACGACTTTTTCAGTCAACTAACCAACGCCGTTTTGGAACAGGGTCCCTTGCAAGAAGGCAACACACTTCGTATGCAAGTAGCTCCCGCTAAAGCGTCTAAATAATTAAAATACACATTTCGGAGGTAATATCATGCCAAAAATGAAATCCCATAGCGGAGCAAAGAAAAGATTCCGTGCCACAAACAGCGGAAACATCAAAAGAGGAAAGATCGGAAAAAGGCACATCCTCACCAAGAAAGACACAAAGAGAAAACGCAACTTGAGACAAGGCGCATACATGGACAAGGCATTCGAAAAGACTGCACACACCTTGCTTCAAAAGTAATAGGAGGTATAGACAATGAGAGTTAAGAGAGCAGTAAACGCAGTTAAAAAGCGTAGAAAAATATTGAAGTTAGCAAAAGGTTACAGGGGCGGTAAAGGTGTTTTATACAGAGTAGCCCGTGAAGCCGTTATGAAATCCTTGTCTTATGCCTACGTTGGCCGTAAAGCGAAGAAGAGAGATTTCAGAAAATTGTGGATCGCTCGTATCAACGCTGCAGCTAGAACAAACGGTTTGTCCTACAGCAGATTGATGCATGGTCTTAAGGTAGCTGGTATCGACCTCAACCGTAAGGTTTTGGCTGATTTGGCAGTAAGAGATTCCGCTGCTTTCACCGCTTTGTGCGAGAAAGCAAAAGCCGCTCTTTAATCAAAAATTGAAATTGCATTCTTTAGAATGCAATTTTATTATATGCACGCACATGCATTAAAGGATTCAATGGAAGTTATCAGGTCGACCTCAAACAGCAAGGTTCAATATCTTAGAAAACTGTCAAACAAAAAGTTCCGCGAGACGGAAGGTGTTTTTGTTGCAGAGGGCGTAAATTTGATAAAAGATATTCCGGAAAATATCCTTGTAAAATCAGTTTTTCTTGCTGAAAGTAAGGTAGAGTCCTTACGCGAAATTTGGGAGAACTATTCTTCCGTTTTCGTGTTGGAAGATCGCATTTTTCAGTCGATTAGCGACACAGTTACACCTTCGGGCATACTGGCAATTGTTGCTTTACCTGAAAAGAAAACGCCTACATCAAAACGGTTGATGGTTTTAGATCGCGTATCCGACAGCGGAAACGTTGGTACAATAATCCGTACCGCCGTTGCTTGCGGATTTGGCGATATAGTCATGCTTTCGGGCGCCGACCCTTTTTCTCAAAAGGCGGTAAGATCGTCAATGGGTGGGGTATTTTCTGCAAATATTACAGTTATGACAGAGGAAGAGTTTTTACAACTTGGTTATCCTTTGTACGTGCTGGATATGGCAGGTGAAAACCTTTATCAGTTTTCCCCTCAAGAAAAATTTGCACTTGTGGTCGGAAGCGAATCTTTGGGGATTTCTTCAAGGTTAAGGGCAAAAGCGGATAAGGTATTGTCAATACCAATGGAAAAGATGGAATCTTTAAATGCAGGTGTGAGCGCATCTATTGCAATGTACCAACTTAAGTACAATTGCAAATAAATTATTACGGAGGTTTTTATGTCAGGACATAGCAAATGGCACAATATACAAGCAACAAAGGGTAAAGCGGACGCTAAAAGAAGCGCAATTTTCACCAAGATCGGTCGTGAAATTGCAGTAGCAGTTAAGGAAGGCGGTCCCGATCCCAGAAATAACAGTAAGCTTGCAATGGTTGTTGCAAAGGCAAAAGCTAATAACATGCCCAACGATAATATCGAAAGAAGTATCAAAAAGGCAAACGGCGAATTGGGTAGTGTAAACTACGAAGCAATTACGTACGAAGGATATGCTCCCGGTGGCGTTGCTTTAATCGTTCAAACTCTTACGGATAACAAAAACCGTACTGCTGGTGACGTAAGACATATTTTTGATAAATACGGCGGTTCTATGGGAAATAGCGGTTGCGTTTCTTATATGTTTGATAAAAAAGGCGTTTTCGTCGTAGACGGAAAGGGTATGGATGAAGACGATCTCATGATGATGGCTCTTGATGCAGGCGCTGATGATATCGTTTTTGAAGACGACGTTTGCGTTGTTTATTCTCTTCCTACCGATTTTACTGCAGTACGTGATGCTTTAGCTGAAAAAGGCTTGACAATCATGTCAGCTGAAATTGAAATGATTCCTCAAAATACCGTTGATTTGGACGAAGCTACAATTCCTAGAGTTCAAAAAATCATCGATATGTTTGAAGATAACGACGACGTTCAAAACGTATATCACAACGCAGTTTTGCCCGAAGAAGAGGACGAGGAATAATCTGAGAGATGTACGCTTATTTGAAGGGAACAATCGAATCAGTTGCAGAGGGTAGCGTTGTTTTGGACGTTGGCGGTGTTGGTTATCAACTTTACGTCAGTTCTAACACTCTATCCTGTGTTTCTGCTTTGGGTGAAAAGTGCAAACTTTTCACTTATCTTCACGTTAAAGAAGACGAAATGACTCTTTACGGATTTTACGCCGAAGCGGAAAAACATTTCTTTTTAAAACTTATCGAGGTTTCGGGTATAGGTCCTAAGATGGCGCTGAATATCTTGTCAGGCGCACCCTTGCAAGTTTTGTCTGCTTCTATAATATCCGGTGATACGTCCACTCTTTCCTCAATAAAGGGAATTGGTAAAAAGACGGCTCAAAGGATTATTTTAGAGTTGAAAGAAAACTGTAGCGAAGATGATTTTGCGATAAACGTTTCAGGCGGATTGTCCGAAAACGATCAATCGGTTATCGACAGTTTGGATATTCTTGAAGGAATGGGCGTTCCTAGAAGTGAATGTTATTCCGCCGTTATGAAGGCACGAGAGTTTACTTCTGACGTTACTGAAATCGTTAGAAGCGTTTTAGTTGGGATGAACAATAAATGAGAAGTTTTTGCAAATGTGATGAACAAGAAATAGCGTTACGCCCGAAAACACTTTCGGATTACGTTGGGCAGGAGAGGATTAAAAATAACCTAACCGTTTTTATTCACTCCGCTCGTAAACGTGGCGTTGCCTTGGATCATATTCTTTTGTACGGTCCTCCCGGTTTGGGAAAGACTACTCTTGCTCATATCGTTGCAAACGAGATGGGGTCACAAATCAAAGTTACCTCAGGGCCCGCCATTGAAAGACCTGCCGACCTTGCTGCAATTTTAACAAAGCTTCAACCAAACGACATCCTTTTTATTGACGAAATTCATAGACTTAACCGTGTTGTAGAAGAAATTTTATATCCTGCAATGGAAGATTTTGCTTTGGATTTCGTTGTGGGGAAAGGACCTTCGGCAAAAAGTATTCGTATGCCCTTGCCTCATTTTACTTTGATTGGCGCAACTACAAGAGCGGGTATGCTCACTTCTCCTTTGCGTGACCGTTTTGGTGTAATATGCCGACTTGAACTTTACAGCGATTCCGAGTTGACTCTTATCGTAAAGCGTTCAGCCTCCTTGTTGGGCATCGAAATCACTGATGAAGCTGCTTTTGAAATTGCAAGACGAAGCAGGGGAACACCTCGTATCGCAAATAGGCTTTTGCGTCGTGTTCGAGATTTTGCCGAGTTTGAACAATCAGAAACTATTTCCCTTGAATTGGCAGACAAATCTTTACAATCATTGGAAATTGACTCTCTTGGTCTTGACGTTGTTGATAGAAGGATTTTAGATTCTATTATTACAAAATATAACGGAGGTCCCGTAGGACTTGACACTCTTGCCGCAACAACAGGTGAGGATGCTAATACAATCGAAGACGTTTACGAGCCCTTCCTAATGCAACTTGGCTTTATTGCAAGAACGCCTCGTGGCCGTGTTGCGTTGATCGCCGGATATAAACATCTGGGTTATCCTATTCCCGAAGAAAAAAGCGAACAACTTTCTATGTTCGAAAAGAAAGATATAGATGAAGACTAGTGACTTTTATTACGATTTACCTAAAGAGCTGATTGCTCAACATCCCGTTACCCCTAGGGATACTTCAAGAATGCTTTGTTATTCAAGAAGTGAGGATAAAGTTGAACATAAGCATTTTTACGATTTGCCCGATTTACTTCAAAAGGGTGATTTGCTCGTTATAAACAATACTCGAGTTATCCCTGCAAGACTTTTTGGTCGCCTTGAAAAGACCGGAGGGACAGTTGAAGTTCTTTTACTTAAAAGACTTGATTATACACGCTGGGAATGTATCGTTCGCCCTGCAAAAAAACTGAAGGTAGGCGTAAAAGTTGTTTTTTCGGAAGAGTTGTCGATGGTAGTTGACAAAATTGACGAAAACGGTGTTCGCGAAATAATTTTTACCTTCGACGGCGTTTTTGAGGATATTTTAGATAGGCTTGGAAATATGCCTCTTCCTCCTTATATAACTGAAAGACTGGAAGACAAAAGCCGTTATCAAACTGTTTACAGCAAAATTGACGGTTCAGCTGCCGCTCCTACTGCGGGTTTGCATTTCACCCCCGAGTTGATGGAAAAACTCAAGGAAAAGGGCATTGACTTCGTTGAAGTTTTGTTACACGTTGGGCTTGGCACTTTCCGGCCTGTTAAAGCTGAAAATCTTGAAGCTCACAAGATGCACAATGAATTTTACAGTATCAGTCAAGAAAGCGCAGATATAATCAATCAAGCTATGAAAGAAGGCAGAAGAATTATTTGCGTTGGTACAACTTCGGTAAGAACAGTTGAAAGCGCATTTGCCGACGGAAAGGTGCAAGCAGGAAGCGGAAACACTGAAATATTCATTTATCCTGGGTATAAATTTAACGTTGTTAATGGTTTAATAACAAATTTCCACTTACCTGAATCCACGTTAGTTATGCTTGTTTCCGCCCTTTTAGGTCGCGAAAAAACTTTAGAACTTTACAATCTTGCGGTCAAAGAAAAATACAGATTTTTCAGTTTTGGAGATGCGTGTTTGTTTTTATAATTGAGATATGAAAAAAGGATTTAAGTACGAAATAATTAAAGAATGTAGACAGTCGGGTGCAAGAATTGGTCGTTTGACTACTCCCCATAGTGTAATTGAAACTCCTGTTTTTATGCCCGTAGGAACAATGGCTACGGTCAAAGGACTTTCTCCTGAAGAAGTCAAGGAGACCGGCGCTCAGATTATCCTTTCCAATACTTACCATTTATATTTAAGACCGGGTACTGAAGTAATCTCAAAGGCCGGTGGTTTGCATAAATTTATGAATTGGGATAGAAGTATTTTGACCGACAGCGGTGGTTTTCAAGTTTTCTCGCTTTCTCAGATGAGAAAGGTTACCGAGGACGGTGTTGAGTTTGCTTCTTTTATCGATGGAAGCAGACATTTTATCTCACCTGAAAAGTCTATGGATATCCAAAAAGTTTTGGGTTCTGATATTATCATGGCTTTCGACGAGTGTACCGCTTCGGGTACTTCGTACAAAAAATCAAAGGAAGCATCGGATAGAACTTACAGATGGTTGCAACGTTGCTACGAGCATACTAAAGATTGGGAAGGACAAACTTTGTTCCCCATCGTTCAGGGAAATATGTTTGAAGACTTGCGCCTTGAAAGTTTAGAGCGCACCATTCCTTTTGCTGAAGTTGGCATTGCAATCGGGGGGTTAAGCGTAGGAGAAGAAAAGCCTATCATGTACAGGATGCTTGACGTTATGCAGCCTCATTATCCCAAGGATAAACCTCGTTATCTTATGGGTGTAGGTAGCGTTGACTGTCTTGTTGAGGGTGTGTGTAGGGGAATAGATATGTTCGACTGCGTTTTAGCAACTCGAATTGCAAGAAATGGTACCGCAATGACGTTTAGAGGAGATTTGACAATAAGAAACGCAGTTTTTAAGGAAGATTTCCGTCCTGTTGAAGAAGGTTGCGACTGTTATTGTTGTAGAAATTATTCTCGCGCATACGTTAGACACCTTATTAATACTGACGAAATTTTGGGTGGTCGTTTGCTTGCTATTCACAATATTCGTTGTTTGATGAGACTTATGGAAAAAATCAAAGAAGCTATAAGAGAAGATAGACTTTTAGATTTTCGTGACGAGTTTATGTCTAAATATACTCCTAAAATTCAAGGATAATTTTAAATTTCCTTTAATCTTTGGGCGTACAATATCAAAAAGTAACTTTTTTACTAAAAGACTTGAAAAACTAAGCAATTTGGTTTATAATAATTGCATTATATAAGGAGATTATACTATGACAAATTTATTGATGGCTGAAGCCGGAACAATTATCATTTACGTTGTTTTCGCCGTTCTTATCGTTGCTATGATCATATTCCCTATGTTCTCCAACAAAAAACGTCAAAAACAATATAATGAAATGCAAAATTCCCTCCGTCCCGGTACAAAAATTATGACTATCGGACGTCTTATCGGAACAATTGTAAAAGTTTACAGCGACAACACAATCGAACTTGATATCGGTACTGAAGGAAATCCTGTTGTTATCGTTATCAATCGTGAAGCAGTTGGCGTAAACCTTTCTGCTCAACCTGCACCTGCCGACAAAAAAGGCAAGAAAGAAGTTGAACCCGAAGTAAGCGCTCCCGTTGAAGAAGTTGCTCCCACCACTGAAGGCGAAGTTTCCGTTGACACAGTTGTTGAAGCTCCTGCTGAAGTAAGCGCTCCTGAAGCAGTTGAAGTTGCTGAACCCGAAAAGAAAGAAGAAGATGATGCTATCTAATTGATTGGTGTCATAAGGATCAAGGCGTACGATGGTACGCCTTTTTTCGTATATGTCATATTTTACTTTTTGAAAAAATACACTTTATAGGAGGTGAAATATGGAAAAAGAAAAAATTAAAGTTTGGACCTTTGATATTTTACGAAGTGTTTTAATTTCGCTGTTGGTTTCTACAATTCTTTTATTGATCTTGTCAGTTATTGCTACTTTTACTCAAATAAGCGATAAAGCGGTTGTAATAATAAACCAAATTATAAAAATCATAAGTTTGCCAATTGGATGTATTGTAGGTATAAAGAGTGACAAGCGAGGACTTGCTTTGGGTTTAATCATTGGAATTTTATACGTAGTTCTCTCCTTTGGCGTTTTTGCTTTGATAAGTGGTAAAGCTGAATTTAATGCTATTGCTTTATATGATTTTTTAATCGGAATTGCATCGGGACTTTTCAGTGGCGTTTTGGCAGTCAATTTGCGTAGTATGAAAAGCGGAAACGTCAAAGCAAGACGAAGAGTAAAATTTAGGAATAAAAAGGTGAAGGCACAGAATAATTAGGTTATAAGGCGTGAGGATATATATTAATATATATAAATTAATAAATTTATTAAACAAATATAATGATTTAACTCTTTTTTTATCTAAATTTCATTGACTATTGTTCTCCGAAAGAATATAATAATTTTGCATATTATGTGCAGGAGGCAATATTCGTGACTAAAACTAAATCTATCGTGGTGTTAGTCGTTGTGGGTATTATCTTAGTTATGGGTACCGTTTTCGCTTTCGTATCCTTGGATAATGGCGAATTGGGACTTAACGACTATATCGCATACCCTAAAACAATATCGCTCGGACTTGACTTGTCCGGCGGTGTTTATGCTATATATCAAGCAAACGACGCAAATACCGATAATCTCGATTCCAGAATGGACGGTACAGTTCAAAGTTTGAGCAACATGCTCTTTGAAAAGGGTTACACCGAAGCTACAGTAGAGCGTCAAGGTGAGGACAGAATCAGGGTTGAAGTACCTGACGTTTCCGATCCCGAAACATTATTCTCTATCATTGGCAAACCCGCAAAGCTCGAGTTCCGTAAAGAAACCGAAAAAGCTGACGAAATGTCTGAACCTTACGTAACAGGCGAAGACATCAAAGACGCCGGCGTTGCTTATGACAAAGATACCGCAACATATTCCGTTACTTTACAATTCAATGAAGAAGGTACAAAGAAATTTGCTGCAGCTACTGAAGAAAGAAAGGGCAGCACCATCAGTATTTGGATTAACGACGAATGCGTTTTAAGCCCTACCGTAAACGCTGTCATCAGCAACGGTATTGCAAGCATTACTGGTAACTATACTTATGATAAAGCATACGAATTGGCTACTCAAATTCAAGCAGGTGCTTTCGACGTAGAATTGTCCTTGGTTGAAAGTTCTACCATCAGCCCTACCTTGGGAACAAGCGCTTTGAAATCCGCTGTTATCGCTGGTCTCGTTGGCTTAGCAGTAATCGTTGTATTCCTTTGTGTATGCTATAGACTTATGGGTGTTTGCGCAAGTATCTCTCTCATTTGGTACTCTATCACTTACATCTTCATCCTTTCCGTATTCCCTTGGGTGCAACTTACCATTTCCGGTGTTGCAGGTGTAATCTTAAGTATCGGTATGGCAGTTGACGCGAACATCATTATCTTCTCTCGTATCAGAGATGAATACAGACTTGGTGGCGCGGCTCCTATTGCAATGGGTGAAAAGACCGGTTTGGATTTGACTTCTCCTCTTGCAAGTGAGAAATCAGTACGTACTTCTGTAAAAGACGGTTTCAAAAAGTCTCTCTCAGCTATTTTGGACGGAAATATTACAACCATCTTGGGTTGCGCAGTTATGTTGATTGTTGGTGGATCCGCTATCAAGAGCTTTGCAATCACTCTTATGATCGGTATCGTTATTTCTTTGATCTCCTCTTTGCTCGTTACCAGACTTCTCGTATACAGCATGTTGGGAATTACCAAAAACAAGCCTGTTTTGTACAACCTTGACAAAGGAGGTGTAGCACATGAGTAAGTTCTTTAACAAAATCGACGCATTCAGTGATAGATTTAATATTACCAAAAGACGTACTATCTTCTTTTTGGTTCCCGTTGTAATCTTGTTGGTCGCAGTTATCGTATTTGCTGCTTTCTCCATTACCGGTGGTGGCGCAATCAACGGTATCAACTTAGGCCTTGACTTTACTGGTGGTACTAGTATTACCGTAAAAATGCCTAATTTGTCTGACAGCAAAGTTTTTGAAGAAAAGGCTGCTGAGTTAGTTCAAATTATCAAAGATGCAGGTTATACCTGTAGCGAACCTCAGCTCACCGGCACAGGTAGTGAAGCTGCAATCTACGTAAAGTATCAAAACCAAGATTCTGATATCGATGCTTCAAACGCTGCAATCGTCAATGCATTGCAAACAAGGTATTCTGATTTGGTATACGGTACTGACATCGTTGTTGAATCTATCAGTAGTACCGCAGCAACCAGACTTTTGAAAGAAGCTGCAATTGCTATCGCAGTTATTTGGGCTGTAATCTTCGTTTATATCCTTATCAGATTTGAAATTTGGTCCGGTATCGCTTCCTTGATCGGTTTGATTCACGACGTTTTGATGATGGTTTGTTTGACCGTAATCTTCCGTGTTGAAATCAGTATCACTTACGTTGCCGCAATCATTACCATTATTTCCTACTCTATCAACAACACCATCGTTATTTTTGACAGAGTAAGAGAACACGTAAAACTTGCTCCTTTGGACGTTAAGTTTAATACTGTTGAAATGGTTGTAAACAAGTCTGTTGGTGAAATGCTTACTAGAACAGCCGGTTCTTCCTTCACAACAATGATTCCCATTATCTTGTTGGCTTGTATCGGAACCGAATCTTTGAGTTTGTTTGCATTGCCTATCTTTTTCGGTCTTATCGCAGGTACCTATTCTGCAATCTTCATTTCTCCTAACGTTTACGTTCTTTTGAAGGGCGCAAGAGTTAGAAGTAAGTTTAAGGGCTACGTTGGTGCTCAAAAGGCCGACGGTACCGTTTCCGCTCCTGTAGACAAGGCAAAAGCAAAAAAAGCAAACAAGACAAAGGCCTACAAACATTACAAGAGAAAATAACATTTATCGGGGTGCTTTGCACCCCGTTTTTCTAACAATGCAAAATAATCTCATCATATTAAACAATCAATCTCAAGAAGTTTTATCATTGGCAAAGCAACTATCTCTACCTCAAGAGATAGCTTCTTTGCTTTACAATAGAGGTATAACCGATTTAGATAGCGCAAAAAAATTTTTGCATCCTAAAATTGAAGATATGCCCAGTCCTTGGGATTTGGCTAATATACGTGAAATCGTAGATCGCATTAATCAAGCTATTGAAAATGATGAAAAAATTGTTATATTCGGGGACTACGATTGCGATGGTATTTGCGCTACGGCAATTTTAAAACTTTATCTACAAAGTGTGGGCGCAAACGTTGAACATTATATTCCGACTAGGGCCGAAGGGTATGGACTTTCTGAAGAAGCACTTGAAAAGGTTGCCGATGAAATGTTTCCCGATCTTCTAATTACCGTTGACTGCGGTATAACTGCAATTGAAGAAGTTGATTTTATTTATGAGGTTTTGGGTTTTGACGTAATAGTTACTGATCACCACGAACCTTATGACGAACTTCCCGAATGCTTGATTTTAAATCCTAAAATAACTGAGAATAGCCCTCTTCACGATATTTGTGGGGCAGGTGTCGCTTTAAAGCTTGTTGAAGCATTGTCAAACCGTGAAAAAGCTCTTGAGTACATTGATATTGCTTGTATCGCCACTCTTGCTGACGTTGTACCCTTGAGAGGTGAGAATAGAATAATTGCTTCTTATGGTCTTAAAAAGATAAATAAAAAAGAAAGATTAGGTATTAAACTGCTTGTAGAATCAGCATCGCTCAGTCGAGTTTCCGCTTTAGACGTAGGATTTAAACTTGCGCCTAGGATAAACGCTTCAGGTCGCTTAGGTTCGGCTCAAAACATTGTTGATTTATTTACCTCGAAAGAGCATTTTGAATTGAGCGTAATTGTAGCCGATTTGAATACAAACAATCAAAAACGACAACAATTAACAAAAAAAGTATATGACGAGGCCTTGGTCTATCTTAAGGATTACGACTTGTTAAACAACAAGATTATTATTCTTGAAAGCCCTAATTGGGAAAGCGGTATTATTGGTATCGTTGCTGCAAGACTTACAGAAGAATTTCACCGTCCTACAATTTTATTCAATTCGAAAACTGAATTTTTAAAGGGTTCGGCGCGGAGCATTGACGGAATTAATATCTTTGAATGTATTGACAGTTGTTCCGAGTTGTTGGAAGGTTACGGCGGGCATTACGGCGCCGCTGGATTAACCATAAATACGGGTAAATTAGGCGAGTTTAAAAGGGCAATAAACGAATATATAGAAAATACTTATTCCGCCGATTTGTTTATTCCCAAGCACGAGGTTGATTTTATAATTAATCCTCAAGAATTGACGAAACAATTTTACAAGGATTTGTCACTACTTGAACCTTTTGGCGAAGGCAATCCCTCACCTCGGATAGGCGTTTCTCTATCTGAATTAAAACCTACTACGTTACACGGCGGTTTACACGTGAAAGCGAGGATGAATCAAGACTGCGATTTGATGGCATTTAACAAATCCTATTTACTCAAATCTCACAGTATGGACTTTGAAACGATGCTTATAGGAGAGGCAGAATTTCGCACCTTCGCAAATAGAGATTATATACAGTTTTCCGTTAACAACGAAGTGGTTGAAAGCGTTGACAATGCAAAGGATTCCGCCCTTAGTTTTGCTTCTTATTTGAAGACTGCTTTGTATGGATCTTCAGTTGTAAATTTCAGAGCCGTTGAGGAAAAGGATTTAATTGATTTCGACGGATACTACGGTAATTTATACGTTGCTTTCTCGGCTGAAACAGTAAAGAATTTTCTGGCAAAATGTGGTGATAGCAAAACTGCAATTTCGCAGGTTTCAGTTGGCACAACCTTGCTAAATCCTATAAACAAACTGTTGATTTGTCCCGATGGATTTTCACATTACGGTTATTTTGAAAGAGTCGTTTTTCTTGACTGTCCTTTATCAACCGGCTATATAAAGAAAACCATGGCAAAAGGGGACGTTCAATTTGTAAAACACTATGCTTTCGGCGAAGTTTTCAAGGGACTTTCAGTTGATGACAATGATGTTAAAAATACCTTGGATTATCTCGATAGATTTGTTATAATGTCAGGTCGTGTAAACAACGTTTTCGAGCTTTTTGAAAGATGCAAAAAGTATGGTTACGAGCTTTCACCTTA
>JAEDHM010000004.1 GCA_016296985.1 Clostridia bacterium | reverse complement strand
GGCATAATTAGAAACGGAACGGAGTACTACACCTATCAGGTTGAAGACGGATATAGCGGCGTTGTTTCTGTCTGCATCGCTAAAAAAGCAGGCAGAATAGATATTGATATTTATCCGACCGACTGTAAAGACGATACGAATTATAAAAGCAGAGATCTTGACAGTACTGCTTTTTCGGTTGTTTTGAGCGAGACGGGTGAGTATAAAATTCGCATTTCGGCGAAAAATTTGTAGGCGATTATGAGATAAGCTGTAAAATCGAGGAGAAAAATCATGCGTTGTACGTTAAGAGGGTGGCGCATTTGACTATTCTTATGTTTGCTTTGAAAGCATTGATTTTCCTGAATTCTTAATGACTCAGCATCACGCATTTTGAACAAACTGTACGCACTTTTTAAGGGTATATGCAAATTGTATCAAAATAGGTATTTACACACAATAAAAATCCACCAGATTATCTAGTGGATTTTTATTTTTCTAAAACTTACACATATCATCTTCTAAAATTGTCTTATTTTGCTAAATTATCATAATTCAATATCAAACACAATATATGATTTTATGAGATTTTGTATTATAAATTTTAGAAAATTATCAATAGTAATATTTTCAATTTTGCTCTTTTCGGTGTTTGTATCATGTATGGGGTATGCTTTGCTGACTTACGTTTATGCAATTAAAGATTATCAACCAATTTACAATGGAAACAGATCAACCAACAAAATAGCAATAACCTGCAACGTGTACGAGGGCGATGAAACAATAAGGACTATACTTGACGTTTGTCAACAAAAGGGAATAACAATAACTTTTTTCGTTGGAGGCGTTTGGGCAAAAAATCATTCTCAGTTATTGCGTGAAATGGCCAAAAATCACGAAATCGGAAGTCATGGGTATAATCATCTAGCACATGACAAAATTTCACTTGCTGAAAACCTAGCTGAAATGAAAAAGGCGGAAGAGGTGATAGAGGGGATTATTGGCAAAGAAATAACTTTGTTTGCTCCACCATCAGGCGCGTTCAATGACAATACCTTGAAAGCATGCGAGCAACTCGGCTATAAAACCATTATGTGGTCGAAAGATACCATTGATTGGAGGGATAAGGATGAAAGATTGATTTTTAAACGAGCCACTAACAAAGTTAGTGGAGGAGAATTTATCTTAATTCACCCAAAAAAATGGACGGCAAAGATATTTATTGACATAGTAGAATATTATACAAGTATAAACCTTATACCAACAACGGTAAGCAACTGCTTAATACAGTAGTAGAAATTTTCATTTTATTTTCATAAAAAATACCCAAAATCTAAAAAAAGGATAAAAACTCGGCAAAAATAAATTTACAAATCGTGTTTACATAGTTTTGATTATATAGTATAATTATGTTATGGAAAAAATTATCACTTTATCAAACGGCCTTCGTTTGGCCCATATGTACCTTCCCAACCGTCGTTCTGTCTCCGTCGGCGTTTTCGTTCGTACAGGAAGTAGAAACGAAACCATTGAAAACAACGGTATCTCTCACTTTATCGAGCACGTTTGTTTTAAGGGTACTCAAAAGCGTACCTCGATGGGTATTGTGGAAGAAATTGCCGAGTACGGCGCAGGGATAAACGCGTTCACCTCAAAGGAGATGACTGCATACTACGTTACTTGCGTTGACATTTACGCCGACAAGGTTACCGAAGTTTTGGCAGACCTTTTTATAAACCATACTTTCCCCGAGGAAGAAATTGAAAAGGAAAAGGGTGTTGTTCTTGAAGAAATTTCAATGGTACAAGACGATCCCGAAGATTTATGTCAAGAGCTTTGCGCTTCCGCATTGTTTGGAAACCAACCCCTGGGGCGCACTATTTTGGGTACTGCTGAAAACGTAAAGGGATTTACCGTTCCCCAACTTCACGACTACGTTGCTTCTCGCTACGTTGCTGAAAACATAGTTATTTCCATTGCGGGAAACATTTCGGAAGAAGATGCGCTTGCGTTGACAAACAAATATTTTGGCTCCATCAAGTCAGGCCGTTGCGATCCTGCAAGTCAAAAGCTTGAAAACTCGTACGGTTTTTCTTATGCGATAAAAGACAACGCTCAATCAAACCTTTGTATTGCTTTCGACGGTTTTCCCTATGGTAGCAAACACGAGGCGGCTTTGTCCGTCGTCAACACCGTTTTAGGTGGCGGTATGTGTTCTTTACTTTTCCAAAGGGTAAGAGAACAACTCGGACTTGCGTATTCTGTCTACACCTATCCTTCCGCCTATTACGATAGTGGCGCATTTTACGTATATTTGGGCACCAATCCTAAAACCTTAAAACAAAGCATTGTGGCAACAAAAGAAGTTATCGCAAAGTTGAAAACAAAGGATATTTCCGAGGATATTTTAAGGCGTGGTAGACAACAACTTATCGGTGGCTACGTTTTAGGACAAGAAAGTACCGAGGCTTTGATGCGAGCAATGGGCAAGTCGGTTTTATTCCTTGATAAGACCTTTGACATAAACGAAAAATTGAAAGCAGTTGAAAAGGTAACGAAAGACGACGTATCTCAAGTCATTGACGGCTTGTTTGGTAAATGCGCCGTCGGTTACGTTGGTGTCGAGCCTGATTTTAATATAAAGGACCTAGTAGATCATGAGTGAAGATTACAGAAAAAAGCAACCTAAAGTGGGAAGTTTACCCCCCTCGGGCATAGCAATCCCACCTCGTCCTACAAAAGAGACGGGAAAAACAGTTGCCAAAGAAGAAAAAAAGCCAACCAAAAAGGTGGACAAGCGTTGGAAGATCGTTGCAACCTTGGCAAAGGTTATTATTTTCACCGCTTCTTTGCTTTGCTTGCTTTGCGTTTTTGGCGTTGTAGGCGGTTTTGGTGAAAGCGTCGGTACCGCTTTAAAAGGTGTTTTCGGCGCAACCTCGGTTGCCGTATTTTTATTCATTTGTGTTTTCAGTGGTGTAAGTATTTTTGGTATAAAACCCAAGCGCGCAAATGCAAAAGTTTTGGGAATAACCATTGCTCTTACCGCAATCGCTCTGTTAGTTTTGCAAATTGCAACAAGCGTAAATGTTTATAATTCCCTCGCGGACAAATCTTTTTCTTCCTATCTTTCTGCTTGCTATAAACAAGGCTTTATGGTTTCGGGCGGATGGTTAGGTGGAGTTTTTGCCTACGTTTTCCTAAATTGGATTGGCTCAATCACTTCAATGATTATTTTGTGCGTTGCAATTTTTGCAATCATCTTTATCAGCTTGCTTCCTTACATGCTTAAGGACAAGCCCAAAACAAAAGAAGAAGTGGTAGAAGAAAAAAGGGATTCTTACGGTTTGTTCGTCGAGGATTTCGAACCTGCTAAAAAAGGTAAGGAAAGAAAAACAAGCAAACAATCAAAAGGTGACGAATACAATATTTTCGACCACGAAGAAAGACGCCGTGTGGTAAAAGTAGAAGAGGAAAGCGTTGGAAAATCAATTTTTGCAGGCGATTTGCCCATTGATTATGAAAGTGGCGCAAGCAAGGAAAGAAAAACACCTTCTATTTTAGAAATGGACGAAGAGGAATTTTTGCGTAGATTTGCAAAAGCCGAAGGAGAAATCGTTGAAGAAGTATACACACCCTTCGCAAGAGACGAGGTCTTTGAAAGAGAAGTACCCGAAGAAGAAGAGGAAATCGACCTTAAAGAAGATTTGTACGTGGATGATACTCCTGCCGAAAGCAAAGTATTCCCCACTTCGGTCATAACTCCCGAAGAAGCGGATACAATGACACCTTCAATCGACGACACCGATTTTACAAAATTATCCGGGCCCATTTTCCCCAAGCGTGAAAAACCTCAAAGGGATATTCCCGTTGTTTCCTACGAGGATAAGCGCAAAACTTCTACCGCCGTTGCAATTGAGGAAAAACCCGCTGTTGTTCCTGTTGTCTTTGAAACTGCTCCTACGTTAGAAGAGGAAGAGGACGAGGATTCTATTTTCGCTTCCCCCATTGATGACGAGGAAGAAATTCCCGCCGTCGAGGAAGAAGTGATTATAGAAGAAGATCCCGTAGTTGAAGAAATCAAGATTGATGAAGAACCCGTTGTCGAAAAAACAGTTGAGGTGATAAAAGAAGAGCCTAACCCCATTGTCGAGGTGGTGGACGAACACAAGCCCGAAGAAATTCCTCATCAATACGTCAAGCCTCCGTTATATCTTTTGAAAGATTATGACCGTGTTTCAAACGAGGACGATTGTCAAAAAATTGGTGAACGCGTGGTTCAAGCTCTTGCATCCTTTGACGTGCATATCGAATTAATCAAATTCCAAACTGGTCCAACCTTTACTTTATATCTTTTCCGACTTGGCGAAGGCGTTTCAATCAAAAGGGTACTTTCCTACGAACTTGATATAAAGCGTATGCTTATGACCGACAGTGAAATCAATATTATAGAGTCTGTTGGAAATATGGACGCCTTTGGTATCGAGGTATTGAACAAAAAACGTAGCGTAGTTGGCTTGAAAACAATGCTTACCGATCCTTGCTATCAAAAGCCTAATCAGTTGAATTTTGCAATAGGTGAAGACGTTCAGGGCAACAAGGTATATGGCGACATTTTATCCATGCCTCACTTGTTGGTAGCCGGATCGACTAATACCGGTAAGAGCGTATGCTTAAACGCCTTGATTTGCAGTATTTTATACAACTACTCTCCCGACGACGTAAAGTTTATTATGATTGACCCCAAGTTGGTCGAACTAAAACTTTACAACGAAATTCCTCATATGATTTTGAAATCAACGGTAACCGACGTCAAACAAGCGGTAAACGCTTTGGGCTGGGCGGTTAAGGAAATGAAGAGACGATACGAGGTATTTGCCGACGAATCAGTTAGAAATATTGCAAGTTACAACTCTCTTATGGACGAAATGGGCAAAAAGCGTATGCCCTATATCATAATCATAATCGACGAAATGGCAAACCTTATGATGGAAAATCGCCGTGAAGTTGAAGATAACGTATCAACGCTTACAAGTCTTTCAAGGGCAGCGGGCATCCACCTTATCACCGCAACCCAACGTCCTTCAGTTGACGTAATTACAGGTACTATCAAAAACAATATTCCTACCCGTATCGGTTTCAAAGTTGCAGGAAGTGCGGACAGTAAAACCATTATGGACAAGGGTGGCGCAGAAAAATTGTACGGAAAAGGCGATATGTTCTATATCAACACCGCAATCAAAAGTGAGCCTATGCGTTTGCAAGGTCCTTTGATTGACGAGCGTGAGGTCCGTGACGTTGTCAATTTTATCAAAGAACACAACCCCTTTGTTTATGACGAAAAAGCCTCCGATGAAATTTTTGCAGTACCTAAGCCGGAAACTTCTATTGACACCCGAAACGCTATGCCCGAAAACGGAGATGAAGATATTTTCGTAGATGCTCTCAAGTACGTTGTAGATAATCAAAGCGTTTCAATTACGAAATTACAGCGTGTGTTTAAATTGGGTTACGCTCGCGCCGCTCGTCTAGTCGACGTTATGGAAGAGCGTGGCTTTGTAACTCCTCAGGACGCAACGAAAAATAGAAAGGTGCTTTTAAGCGCAGACCAATTTGCTCAACTAATGAAGGAAGGCGGTATAAGATTATCCGCCGATGATGAATAATGAAAATTGCTCTTACTTCCCTAGGCTGTGACAAAAACCGTGTTGACAGCGAAAATATGATAGGATTCCTTACCGAAGGCGGTATGGATATAGTAGATGATTACGCCGATGCTCAGGTGGTAATCATAAACTCTTGCGCCTTTTTGCAGTCGGCAATTTCCGAGGCGATTGATGCAGTGCTTGAAGCAAACTCCTATCCCAACGTTGATAAAATTATACTTACAGGTTGCCTTCCACAAAGATATATGGATGAAATTACAGGGGAAGAAGGATTAACCGAGGTTTCTGCTTTCGTGGGTAATCAGCACTATCACAAAATTTGTGAAATCCTTTCAAGGGTAGTGCAAGGCGAAAGGGTTATTTTACCCAACGGGAATGGGGAAATTCTTACAAGTTTACGACGTCCTCTTTCTACACCTTTGCACTATGGTTATTTAAAAATTGCCGAAGGTTGCAACAACAAGTGTACTTACTGTGCAATCCCTGCAATACGCGGTCCCTACAAGTCGGTAGATATTGACGAGGTAGTGGCAGAGGCAAAACGCTTGCAAACTTCTTACGGTACCGAGGAGTTTATCTTGGTTGCTCAAGACGTTACAAGATACGGTAGCGATAAAAATGAATATCAGTTGATGACCTTGTTGGACAGGCTCACAAAACTTGATATTTACAAAATCCGCCTTATGTATATGTATCCCGAACTTGTAACCGATACGATGATTGATCGCATTGCAAGTGACGAGAAAATCGCATCCTACATAGATATGCCAATGCAACATAGCGATTCATCGGTGTTGAAAAGGATGAATAGAAGGGGAACAGGTGATGACCTGATGCGGATTATGGATAAAATTCGCACAACGGACATTTCAGTTCGTTCTACCTTTATGGTTGGTTTCCCCGGCGAAACTGACGCTCAGTTTGAGAATTTGCTCAACTTTTTGAAAAAGTACAAGATCGAAAACGCAGGCTTTTTTGCATTTTCTCGCGAAGAAGGCACACCTGCATACAAGATGAAGGAGCAAATCTCTCAAAAGGTTAAAAAAGAACGTTTGCTTGCCGCCGAAAGGTTGCAAAGTAAAATTATGACCGATGCTTTAGACACCCAAGTTGGAAAAACTCAGCTTGTAACCTATGACGGTATTGATTACGACAAAAACCTATTTTTCGGGCATACCGAATTTAATCACCCCGAAATTGACAAAAAGGTATACTTTACCGCAAGTGAAGGGGTGAATATCGGTCAAAGATACAATATCAAAATTCAAAAGCGTAAAAAGCTTGATTTGATTGGAAAATTGGAGAGTTAAGATGAACAGCGCTACAAAAATGACTATAAGCAGAGTATTGCTTATTCCCATATTTATTCTGTTTTTCTACCTTGATTTTATCGGGCATTATTTTGTCGCTACCTTTATATTCGTGCTTTCCGCAATCACCGATATACTTGACGGCGCTTTAGCAAGAAAGCACAACGAAACAACTGATTTTGGAAAGTTTTTGGACCCTATAGCCGACAAAATGCTTGCAATCACCGCGCTTATCCTTTTGGTAGACAGAGGTCTGATGTTTGCTCCTTACGGCGCAATTATGACTTCAATAATCGTTGCTCGTGAAATTGCAATAGGAATGTTCCGTTCGGTTGCTGCAACAAAAGGAGTGGTTTTAGCCGCAGACAAACTTGGCAAAATCAAAACGATTTTTACAAATATAGCAATTCCCTTTATGATTGGCGGTGGTTGTAAGTACGAAGTATATCCTGCTCCAGAGATGACAATCGTCGGAACGGTTTTCGGGCACCTTGGATTTACGATATTCCTTATCGCTTTCGTGTTTACCGTGGTATCGGGAATAAACTATATACTCAAAAACAAACACGTTTTCGAAAAGGGGGATAAAAAGTGAAAAAGTTTATCAAAATTTTCGGATATGAAGAAAATGCTCTTCGCGAAGTTTTAGATAGGATTTTTGCCGACGCTTCAATGGCCGAATATCAACTTTTTTCAAAATATCTTGATTCAAAGGTTGTGGTTGAAGGTGAATTTGACAGCGATATAGACAAATATCTTTTGACAATCTACGACGTTTTTGGTGGGGCAGTTTATTGCGACGAGGATAAAACCCTTGAAGAATGTGTGGTCGAATTTCTAACCCTTTACGGAAAAACCGTCGGGACCGCCGAAAGTTTGACCGGAGGCGCTTTGGCTTCAAAAATCGTTGACGTAGCGGGAGCAAGCAAGGTGTTTCATTCAGGTATAGTAAGTTACAGTAACAAGGCGAAAGTCGATTACTTAGGTGTATCCGAGCTTACCCTAAACGCTCACGGCGCCGTATCTGCCGAGGTTTGTTATCAAATGGCTCAAGGGCTTTTGACCGATCCCAATCTTTACTACGGAGTGTCCACCACCGGTCTTGCATCATCAGGGGGAGAAGAAAGTCCCGAAAAACCCGTTGGCCTAGTTTACATAGGCATTGCCGACGAGGTAAGATGCGAAGTGTTCAAGTACCAATTTGAAGGCACAAGACAAGAAATACGAATTAAAACAGTAAATTCCGCTTTGTTCAGACTTTTAGAAAGAATAAAACGCCCCGTAGATTTTTCTAATATGGTGGTAAATTAATTTCTCAATATTCTTTCAAATGTCCATTTTATTGGACAGTAAAAGAAAAAAAGCGTGTTATAATACAAATGTGAAAAACAAAAAACGAGGTATAAATTATGGATAAGAAAAAACAAGAATTACTCGACATGGCGGTTGCTCAAATCGAAAAAGCCCACGGTAAAGGTTCTATTATGAAACTTGGTAGCGACTACCAAGTTAGTGTAGAAGTTATCCCCACGGGTTGTTTGGCTCTTGACCACGCTCTTGGCGTAGGTGGTCTTCCCCGTGGAAGAATCGTAGAAATCTACGGTCCCGAATCTTCTGGTAAAACTACCGTATCCTTGCACGTAGTGGCAGAGGCTCAACGCCTTGGTGGTGCAGCAGCTTTCATTGATGCCGAGCATGCGCTTGACCCTGTATACGCTGCAAAACTTGGTGTAAATTTGGACGAGTTGTACATATCTCAGCCCGACAACGGCGAGCAAGCATTGGACATTGCCGAATATCTTGTTCGCAGTGGCGCCGTTGATATTATCGTAATAGACTCTGTTGCTGCTCTTACGCCAAAAGCGGAAATTGAGGGAGACATCACTCAACAACACGTAGGTTTACAAGCAAGACTTATGAGTTCGGCTTTAAGAAAACTTACCGCAATCGTAAACAAGACGAAGACGACTGTCATCTTCATCAACCAATTGAGAGAAAAAGTCGGCGTTATGTTTGGTAACCCTGAAGTAACCCCCGGTGGTAAGGCATTGAAGTTCTATTCTTCAGTAAGACTTGACGTAAGAAAGAAAGACGCTTTGAAGGACGGCACTGCGGTGATCGGAAATAGAACTGCAGTCAAAGTTGTCAAAAACAAACTTGCGCCTCCCTTCCGTACCGCAGAATTTGACATTATTTTTGGTCAAGGCATTTCCACCGTTGGTTGCGTGGTCGATTTGGCTATTGCTGAAGGCATTATGACAAAAAGCGGATCTTGGATTTCCTACAATGATGAAAAGATTGCCCAAGGTCGTGAAAAGTGTATCGCTTTGCTCAAGTCAAACGAAGCCCTTTGCAAGGAAATAAGCGACAAGGTAAGAGAGAAAATGAAAGCATCTCCCAAAAACTAAAGGAAAAAACGGCTTTTGCCGTTTTTTTTATATTTGTATATGCTGTATTCTAAAGATTGGAAATCTTCACAAAGGGGATTATCTACGGTTATTAGGGTAAAAGAAGTATTTTATCAAAAGACAATTTATTTATTGTAAAATAAGGTTAAAATATAAATATAAGTAGAATATTTAGTATATTGTCTATTGACAACCCACTAATTGTGGTGCTAAAATAGTAAACAGGTTATTATGGTGTATTATACACCTTGTTCCTTGAAATTTGAATATAAATGGAGGTTAGCAAAATGATAAGCAGTTCGGTTTTCCCTATGCTGCTTGCTGCTGGTCTCCCCGGTTACGCAACAGCACTTATCGCAATCGCAACCTTTGCAATCGGTGGCGGTTTAGGATATTTTGTGTATAGATTTTTTGTTAATAAGAAGTTTAGCAGCGCCAGGGAAGAAGCACAACGCATAGTGGATGAAGGTAAATTAGAAGCAAAAACTTTACGAAAAGAAGCTCTTTTAGAAGCAAAAGACGAGCAACACCGTATGCGCTCCGAACTTGATAAAGAAACAAGGGAGAGGAGAGCAGAATTGCAAAGACAAGAACAACGTCTTGCAACCCGTGACGAGCAACTTAACAAAAAGGAAGACGTTCTTGACAGAAAAAATTCCGAATTGGACAAGATTAAACAACAACTTGCTCAAAAAGAAGTTGACATCATGAAGCGTGATGACGAACTTAAAACCAAAGAAGGTAGCATTATCAAAGAAATTGAACGTGTTGCCGGAATGACTCGTGACGAAGCAAAGGCTATTTTGGTCGAAGGGTTGATTGAAACCGCAAAAAAAGATGCGGTTACAGCAGCGAAAGAAATCGAGCAAAAGGCAAAGGACGAAGCGGAAAGACGCGCCAAGGAAATCGTTGGACTTGCCGTACAAAAATGCGCTACCGACCATGCAGCGGAAATCGCAATTTCCGTTGTTGCATTGCCAAGCGACGATATGAAGGGACGTATCATCGGCCGTGTTGGACGTAATATCCGCGCCCTTGAAAACGCTACGGGCGTTGACGTCATAATCGACGATACTCCCGACGTCGTAACCTTATCCGGTTTTGATCCCGTACGCCGTGAGATCGCAAGAATTACTCTTGAAAAACTTATTGCGGACGGACGTATCCACCCTGCCAGAATTGAAGAAATGGTTGACAAGGTAAAACACGATATCGAAAACGATATCAAAACCGCAGGCGAGCAAGCGGCTTTTGATGCAAGCGTATTCGGTTTGCATCCCGAGTTGGTAAAGATTTTAGGTCGGTTAAAATTCCGTACAAGTTACGGTCAAAACGTTTTGAAGCATTCTCTTGAGGTTTCCTACTTAGCAGGTATTATGGCTGCCGAGTTGGGTGCCGACGTCAAGATTGCAAAGCGCGCAGGTTTGTTGCACGATATCGGTAAAGCCGTTGACCACGAAGTTGAGGGTACTCATATCAGTATCGGTGTCGACCTTGCTAAAAAATTCAAAGAGAGCAACGCAGTTGTACACGCTATCGCTGCCCACCACGGTGACGTGGATGCCAAAACTTTGGAAGCAATGATAGTTCAAGCTGCAGATGCGATTTCAGGTGCAAGACCCGGTGCAAGACGTGAATCTATTGAAAATTACGTCAAAAGATTGGAAAACATTGAGAGAATTGCAAACTCTTTCAAGGGTGTTGAAATGTCTTATGCAATCCAAGCAGGTCGCGAAATTCGTGTTATGGTAAAACCTGAAGAGGTTGACGACAGTCAAACCTACTACATCGCAAAAGAAATTGCTTCTAAGTTGGAAGCGGAACTTGAATATCCCGGACAAATCAAGGTCAGTGTTATTCGTGAGTTGCGTAGCGTTGAATACGCGAAATAATCCGTAAAAAAAGCAATCAACTTCGGTTGATTGTTTTTTTTATACAATTTTATCTAGTGCTTTAATCAATTTCAAAGCATCATCTTCGCAGTTTTCAAAACCTATGCTTACTCTCACTAAGCCTTCATTTTCAGTGCCTAAAAATTTATGCATCAAGGGAGCGCAATGCAGTCCGCTTCTTACAGCAATATCAAACCTTTCATTTAAAATATCCGCAATTTCGTTTGGGCTTTTTCCTTTTACAGAAAAAGAGATAATCCCCATATCGTCTTCAGCGAAAATTCGTATTTTGTTATTACCTTTCATATAATTAATAATTATATCTTGCAAAAATTTTATCTTTTTGTTGACTTTTTCAAAGTTTGCAATAGTCCATTTTATTCCTTCCCCCATGGCGGAAATAGAAGGGGTATTTAAGGTACCGCTTTCCAAACTTTCAGGGGTATTGACAGGTTGTAAAAGACGGTTACTTTCAGTCCCTGTCCCACCGTATATAATTGGATTTATTTGTACGCTTTTTGAAAAGGCTAAAAATCCTGCGCCTTGTATCCCGTGAAGGCCTTTGTAGGCAGGACAGGCTATCATATCAATTCCACAAGCGCGCATATCAATATTTTCTTTACCTAAAAGTTGCGCGCCGTCGCATAAAAACAAAAGTCCGTACTCGCTCGCTATTTTCCCCAAGGCTTTTAGATCGTTTTTCTTTCCGTTTACGTTTGACGCGCCGGTGATTGCCAAAAGATAGGTATCTTTGTTAATTGCCTTTTTTAAATCATTGGGAGTAACGCTTTTTTCTTTAGGCTCAATTACAGTCAAGGAAATCAATCCACGGCGAGAAAGTTCAAACAATGGGCGTAAAACCGAATTATGCTCCATACACGAAGTAACAACGTGCCGTCCCTCTTTCAAAGTACCTAAAATAGCAAGATTCAAAGCCTCGGTACAGTTTTTTGTAAAAACAACTTGACACTTTTCATTGTTTAAAAGTCTTTTTACCTCTTCTCTCGTTTCATGTAATCTCATACTTGCAGATATAGAATCGTTATGACCGCCTCTTCCCGAATTTGTGGGATATTTCAATTCTCGCCTTACTGCTCGCAAAACTTGATAAGGAATAAAACGATTTGTTGCGCTGTTGTCAAAGTATATCATGGCACCGACCTTTCAATTTAGATAATATATTATATTAGAAAGGCAGTTGAAAATGGAACGTGATAAATTATCTTGTTATCTTCAAAAGTCGAAGCGATGCCGTCGCTTTTTTGAGAAATTATTCAAAGGCAGGTGGTCGCGGTACAATGGTAAACACTCCGCAAAACAAGGTAAAAGGATGCAGTTTGTCTGTAAAAATTCCCCAAAACTATCTTTCTTTGGCGAATAAAATACTCGCAAGAGGCAGTTATCCTACTTGCCTTGGTATATTCAATATTTGAAGGAAGGAAACTTCCTTCTTTTTTTAAAAGTGATAATCAATTTACAAGAACAATAAAAGTATGTTAATATATTATTTATGAATAAAGCGGATAGAATTTTCAATGACTTATCAGCGCTTCACGCTCTTCCCGTGTGCGAGCTTAACTACAAAACGCCCTTTCAACTTTTGGTTGCGGTTATTTTGTCCGCACAATGTACCGATGCAAGGGTAAACAAAATCACACCCGCTCTATTTGAGCGCGCTGACAATCCCTATGATATGGCGAAGCTTGAGCAAGGAGAACTTGAAGAACTTATCAAAAGTTGCGGTTTTTATCATAATAAGGCGAAAAATATCCTAAGCGCAAGCAAAACTTTATGCGAAAAATTTGGTGGAGTAGTGCCCTCAACCGTTGAAGAGCTTATGACTCTTGACGGGGTAGGAAAAAAGACGGCAAACGTAGTATACGCCGTTGCTTTTGGCGGAAACGCAATTGCCGTTGATACTCACGTCTTCCGTGTTTCTCACCGTTTGGGTTTGACTGAGGCAAAAGACCCTTTGGGTGTTGAAAAAGACCTTTGCAAAATCTTCAAGGAAGAACAGTGGTCCACCTTGCATCATCTTTTGATTCATCACGGAAGATATATTTGCAAGGCGAGAAAACCCGAGTGCGAAAGATGCACTTTAGGGGATATATGTAAGGAGAAGCGATATGAATAGAATTCTTCGCAAAAGAACTTTGGCTCCAAACGTAACCGAATACGTTATCGAGGCCAATGATATAGTGAGATATGCAAAGGCCGGGCAGTTTGTTATCGTAAGGGTAACCGAGGACGGCGAGCGCGTACCTTTTACAATTTGTCATTCCGACAAAAAAAACAAGACTATCACTTTGCTTGTTCAAACCGTGGGGTATTCAACTTCAGTTATGGAAACTTTGAGTGAAGGCGATTGCGTTGCCGACTTGGTTGGACCTTTGGGCAATCCTACCGATTTATCCGCATACAAAAATATTTTGCTAATTTGCGGTGGAATTGGCGTGGCTGTAATCTATCCTCAAGCCGAGCAACTTTTCTTGCAAAATAAAAAATCCGACGTTATCATTGGGGCAAGAAGTGAAAATTTGTTGGTATATAAATCCGAACTTGCGGCATGCTCTAAAAATTTGTATATTATGACAAACGACGGAAGCGTTGGCGAAAAGGGATTTGTAACTGACAAACTTAAAGAGTTGATTGAAAAAGAAAGTTATGATTGCGTATTTGCCGTTGGTCCCTTGCCTATGATGAAGGCTGTTTGCGAAATAACTAAAGAAATCAATCTTCCCACCATCGTAAGTATGAACAGCATTATGGTTGACGGTACGGGAATGTGCGGTTGTTGCCGTGTTACCGTTGGGGGTGAAACGAAGTACGCTTGCGTTGACGGTCCCGAATTTGACGGTTTGAAGGTTGATTTTGACGAGGCAATCAATCGTTCTACCTATTATCGTGAAATTGAAGAAAATCACCGTTGTCGTTTAAGGGGGAAGAAAGATGATTAAGGAAAGAATCAACGTACCCTCTCGTGATCCTGAAATCCGAGCAAAAGACTTCCTCGAAGTTTCTACCGGATTCACTACCGAGCAAGCTAGGGCAGAAGCCTTACGTTGCCTAAACTGTAAAAATCCTCCTTGTGTAAAAGGTTGTCCTGTTGGTGTGCCTATTCCCTCATTCATTTCCGCCGTGGCAAAAGGGGAAGAAGAGGAGGCTATAAAAATAATCAAAAGCGCCAACAGTCTTCCTGCTGTTTGCGGACGTGTTTGCCCTCAAGAAGAGCAATGTGAAAAGCTTTGTGTTTGCAACAAACTTGGTGCGCCCATTTCAATTGGCGGTCTTGAAAGATACGTTGCAGATATTTCATTATCCAAAGATAACGTTGAAGAAAAACCACAACTCAACGGTAAAAAAGCGGCAATCATAGGAAGCGGTCCTGCCGGACTTACCTGCGCAGGCGAATTAGCAAAGGCTGGTTTTAAAGTTACCGTTTACGAAGCCTTTCACAAAGCAGGTGGCGTTATGGTTTACGGTATTCCGGAATTCCGTCTTCCTAAAAAACTTGTTGAAAAAGAAATTAACGGTCTTAGGGCGCTTGGTGTTGAATTTAAGTTTAACATTGTAGTTGGAAAAACCATTATGCTTGAAGACTTGCTTGAAGAAAACGACGCTGTCTTTATCGGCACAGGGGCAGGACTTCCCTCTTTCCAGGGTATCAAGGGTGAAAACCTCAATGGCGTTTATTCAGCAAACGAGTACTTGACAAGGGTAAACCTTATGGGCGCTTATGACAAAAACAGTTCAACGCCCTTGGTAGTGGGGGAAAAAGTCGCAGTCATCGGCGCAGGCAACGTAGCAATGGACTCTGCTCGTACCGCCTTACGCTTGGGCGCAAAAGAGGTAACAATCGTTTATCGTAGAGGTTTTGAAGAAATGCCTGCAAGAAAAGACGAGATTGCCCATGCAAAAGAGGAAGGAATAAAATTTGCAATCCTTACCAATCCTTCGCAAATTTTGGGTACAAAAAAGGTTGAAGGTATGTTATGCTTGAAGATGGAGTTGGGCGAAGCTGACAGTTCGGGTAGAGGAAGGCCCGTACCCATTGAGGGAAGCCAGTTTGTAATGGAATGCGACCAAGTTATCGTAGCGGTAGGCACTTCTCCTAATCCTTTACTAAAAAATAGTTGTCCTTCTCTATCTACAGGAAGAAAGGGTGTCCTTATCGTTGACGAAACGGGAAAGACCTCAATGGACAAGGTATATGCCGGCGGTGATGCAGTAACCGGATCGGCTACCGTAATACTTGCTATGGGAGCAGGAAAAAATGCTGCAAAAAATATAATAAAGGTGTGTAAATAATATGTTTTTAGACGTAGCGCATATCTACATAAAAGCAGGAAACGGCGGAAACGGTCGTGTTTCCTTTTATCGTGAAAAGTACAACCCCGCAGGCGGTCCCGACGGAGGAGACGGCGGAAACGGTGGAGATATTATTTTCGTTGCCGATGGAAATATGACCACTTTAATCGATTATAAATTTCACGTTCACTTCCGCGCCGAAAACGGCGAAGACGGAAGCGGAGCAAACAAAACGGGCAAAACCGGAAAATCTATCATCATCAAAGTGCCTACTGGTACCATAATCAAGGATAGCGAAACAGGCGGTATAATTGCCGATATGTTTGAAGACGGATATACAAAGGTGGTTTTACGCGGTGGTAGAGGCGGAAAGGGCAACGCTCGTTTTGCAACCCCCACTCGTCGTTCACCTTCTTTTGCTCAAAACGGAGTAAAGACAATCGAGCACCGTGTTACTTTAGAATTGAAAACTATCGCCGATATCGGGCTTGTTGGCTTCCCCAACGTAGGAAAATCCACCTTGCTTTCAGTTCTAACCGAGGCAAGACCCAAAATCGCAAACTATCACTTTACAACCCTCAATCCCAACCTTGGCGTTATAAAGTTTTACGATAAAAGTTACGTTATCGCCGATATCCCCGGACTTATTGAGGGCGCAAGCGAGGGCGTAGGTTTAGGACACGAATTTTTGCGTCATATTGAAAGAGTAAGAATGATTGTCCACGTTGTTGACGTATCCGGCCACGAAGGTCGTGACCCTTATGAGGACTATCTTGCTATAAGAAAAGAGTTATCCGACTACAGTAAGAGTATTGGGGAACTGCCCGAAATCGTGGTTGCAAACAAGATAGATATGGCAACACCCGAGCAAATTGAAGAATTTTCCAAAAAAGTCGGAAAGCCGGTATTCCCCATGTCTGCAATCATTCACGAAGGCGTTGATTCTTTGATTAAGGAAATAAGCAAAAATATCACAAAATTGCCTCCTGCAAAGGCATTGTCTTTTGAAGAGTTTTCTTATGACGAATCAACAGATACCAATTTTGAAATCGTCAAGAGAGGAGAAGGTGTATTTGAAATTGTTGGCGGTTTCGTTGACATGCTTGTAAGAAACGTTATTCTCGACGACGTAGACAGTTATCGCTACTTCCAACGAAAATTGAAAGAAAAAGGTATTTTTGAAGCTTTACGTGAAGCAGGCGTTGAGGAAAACGATACGATTATCATTGCGGATATCGAATTTGATTTTGTAAACTAAAGGAGAAAAATTATGTTGACCACAAAACAAAGAAGTAATTTAAATAGAATGGCGCAAACTTTGCCTACAATGGTTTTTATTGGCAAAAATGGTTTGACTGATGCGGTATACGCTCAAATCAGCGAAACTTTAGAATTGAAAGAACTTGTAAAGGTTGGCATTCAAAAGGCTGCCGACCTTGACTCTGCCGAGGTAATCAAACTTTTGTGTCAAAAACTTAAAGCCGAGCCCGTACATCACATTGGTTCAAAAGCAATCATCTACCGTCGCTCTTCTCGTGAGGGTATTGAACATATAGTTTTCTAGTTTTCAAATAGGTTGTCTTTTATTTTTCCTTTTCTTGTTATAACAAGGGAAACAATGCACAAGACAAGATTTATTCCGCTAAAAATTAAGTAATAAGTTTTTAGGGGAGTAATAAGCGAAAGCAAGGAAAGACTTAGGGCGGAAAAAAGAAAGTATCGCATACTTTTGACGGAAAAAGAATTTTTGATAAAAACCTTCAAGTTGGGTTTTGTTTTTACAAGAACTTTCTCTTGTGGAACAAGCCCTTTTTTTTCGCATAAGCGGTAAAGGTTTTTAAGGTTTACCGCTTATGCGAAAAAAAAGGGCTTGTTATTCAAAGGGTAGCGAAGCAAAAAGAGTAAAAGCCTTTTTGTCAATATCTCTACAAAACAAAATTACTTTATAGCAGTTTTCGACAAGGTTGATTCGAAAAATTTTTGATATATCCTCTTCGTTTACGTTACCGTATTTTATATTATTAAAAACAAGAATTTTTCTCTCTCCGTCAATGATAAGATAACCTTCTTTTTGTATAATGAATTTTTCAGTAGGGATTAAGAAAGAGATCAATTTGTTTGAATAATCCTTGCCATAAAGTAAAATACTTGCGAAAAATGAAGATTTTTTTTGCCTTTTTCCATCTTTGTTAAGGGATTTGTAGGAAAAAAATCCAAGCAATCCCACGGCAATTGAAATTAATAATCCTATCACAAAATTGTTAAATAGATAGGAAGTAAGTAAAAAGATAAATAAAAGAAACACTACAAAAAGAAAAATTATATCAACTGTTTTCATAAAATGATTATATCCTAATCAAACTTTTATATCCTTACAATTGAAATTTTGTCAAAGATGATTTATAATAAAAATATGGAAAAAAGATATGGCATTTTCGGGGGAGCATTCAATCCTCCGCACAAAGAGCATATTCGTATTTGTGAAGAAACGGCAAAAGTATTGGGGCTTGACAAAATTATACTTGTCCCAAGTTTTAACGCACCTCACAAAAACACTCAAGTTTCCTTTGAGGACAGATGCCAAATGACTTTTCTTTCAGTTAAAGATAATCCCGTTTTTTTGATCGATGATATCGAAAAAGACCTAAACGGAAAAACATATTCCTATTTGGTTTTAAAAGCGTTGAAAGAAAAATATAAAAACGTTGTTTTTATAATCGGTGGTGATAGTTTGTACAATTTCCACAAGTGGCGTAACCCTGACGAGATTTTGAAAACTTGCCCCGTTGCCGTAATTTCAAGGGGTGAAGATAAAAACCTCTCGCATATTGCCGAAGAATACAACAAACAAGGGGGAGAGGTAAAACTTTTGAATATCGTAGGAAAGGACGTATCTTCTTCTCTTATTAGATATGCAATCCAACTTGACGTTTATATTGATGAGTATTTGTATCCCTTATGCGCAAAATATATAAAGGAAAAAGGTCTTTATCTTGACTACCAAGAAATGGTAAACAAGCTTAAAGAAAATCTCAGTGAAAAAAGATATCAACACACGGTACAAACTGTTATGACGGCTTTACACCTAAATACTTTTTTGGGGCTTTCTTCCGAAAAGGTGTTTATGTCCGCATTGCTTCACGATTGCGCTAAAAACCTTGACAAAATTCATCAAGGCGTACCCGAAGATTGTATTCATACCCCCGTCCTTCACGCATTTAACGGGGCTATTGAAGCTGAAAAAAATTATGGAATTTCGGATTTTGAAATTATTGAAGCCATACGCTATCACACGACGGGCAGGGCAAATATGTCCACCCTTGAAAAACTTATCTTCCTCGCCGACCTTATCGAGCCTTCAAGGGATTACCCGGGAGTAGAAGAAATTAGAAAGGTTGCTTATCAAGACTTTGAAAAAGGGTTTTTGCTTGCGGTAAAGCGCAGTAAAAAATATCTTGAAGAAAGAAAGGTACCCATTTACTATTTGACGGAAGAATGCTATAATTACTACGTAAAGGAGAACTAAAATGACACAATTTACAAACAGAGAATTTGCTGATAAACTTGCCAATATACTAAAAGATTTCGGCTTGAAAAATATTACCATAATCGACGTATCCGAAAGAAACACTCTTACCGACTATTTTGTTTTGGGTACTGCAAGAAACCCTTCAAACGCAAAAGCTTCCGCCGAAAAGCTTTATGAAGAAATGAAAAAGTTAGAAATTTTTGACGATGGCACCGACGGTTTGCGTGAAGCAAGATGGATCGTTATCGACTATTTCCAAGTTATGGTACACATTTTCACTCCCGAAATGCGCGAGTTTTACAATTTGGAAAAACTTTGGGCAGACCCCGAAGATGCAAACGTAACCAGAATATAATCTAATTTTTTCCGCATACTTACTTTATGATTTGTATTTATGCGGAAGTCGAAGCCCCTGATATATCCTTTGTTGAAAGTATCGTTACGTCTCACGAAAAGGTCTCAAAATGCGCGGTATTAAAGTATGATGACGGCTATCTTGTCGCTATTACCTTAAAACCTATTTTCACCCGAAGCGAAAGACGTGAAACTTTAAGTTATTTGAAGACAATACTTGAACTTTATGATATAAACTCAATCATCTCAGCGGATTTAGACGTTTACAATTCGGCTTTGAAGATAAAAGAGGGCAAAGCGGACTTAACCGAGGTTATAAACCGAGTAAAAACACGAGAAGGCGTAAGAAATTAACGCCTTTTTTATTTCTATCGTAAAAGTGGAATTTTGATTGTAAACAGCTAAAAGACAATTCTTGCGGATAACTTTAACCCAACAGGTATTTATATATTAAAATCACTTTTGAAGATTTCGAGATTTTAAAAAAATAGTTTTCAACCTTTGTAAGATATGTTATAATATACAAATGTATATTAAACAGAGGTGGATATGAGTCTTATAAAGATTGAAATGCAAGGCTTCAAATCCTTTGCACCCAAAACTGTTATAAACTTCAAAACCGGCTTCACGGGTATCGTTGGACCAAACGGATGTGGCAAAAGTAACGTTGCCGATGCTATTCGTTGGGTTTTAGGCGAACGTAGTTCAAAGCAAGTGAGAGCGGACAGCATGGTGGACGTTATTTTCGACGGTTCCGCAAGCCGTAAACCTATGGGCTATGCCGAAGTTTCCCTTACCTTCGACAACACCGACAGAATGTTTGTTTTAGAAGTTGACGAAATCGTTATTACCAGAAAACTTTTCCGTTCAGGCAAATCCGGTTATTATATCAACAACACCCCCACAAGACAAAAGGATATCATAAACCTTATGCGTGATACAGGCGCAGGTAAGGAAGGTTATTCCATCATCGGTCAGGGCAAGGTTGCTGAAATTATGAACGCAAAGCCCGAAAGTCGTCGCGCAATTTTTGAAGAGGCGGCGGGTATTGCCAAAACCAAAGAAGAAAAGAAAAAAACTGAAGCAAAACTTGCCAGCCTTGCTCTCGAGATTCAAAGAGGTAGGGATATTTTAGCTGAAAAAGACGCTATTCTTGCGCCCTTGCTTCGTCAAGTTGAAAACGTTAAAAAGTATAATGAGTATAAGGCCGGGTTGAAGTATCAAGAAATCAACTTCTACCTTTATAGCACCGACCACAACAGACAGGTTATTCAACAAACCAAGCAAAGGATTCTTGAACTAACCGAAATCATTGGTGATAAACAAGCCGAGGTTGTGAAAAACGAAGAGCGAACAAACAAGGTACGCGAGCAAACCGAACAAATCGAAAATGAAGTTCGCGCTTTGATGAAAAAAGACGGCGACCTTCGTGAAGCGGTAGCAAAGGCAAGCGGTGAAATGAACGTTTACACCGAAAAACTCAACGCTATTACTCGTGAACTTGATCGTTTAACAAAGGAAAAGGGTGACCTTGAAAGTCAAATTTCCGCTCTTGATGCTGAAAGAAAGGAAGCAATGGTTATTCTTGATATAAAGAAGACCGAACTTTTCAATGCGAACTTAAAACTTAACGAGTTGACTGCAGGGCTTGCCGCTGTTAATAAAGAGTTAGAAGGTACTGAAAGTACCGTTGAACAAAGCAACGACGAATTTTTGTCGGCTATGAATCTTCTAACCGGTGTCAAAACCGACGAAGCAAAACTTTTGGCTGAAGCAAACGCTTTAAGGGAAAGAAAAAGTACCTTGACGGCTGAAATTAACAATACAAGAAATTCTCTTGCTCTCGATACTCAAAAACTTAGCGACGCACAAAACAACATTTCTCAAATCGGAAGAAGACGCGCTGATACAAGGATGAAGCGAAATTCTCTTTCTTCCGCTTTAAATGAAACTATTACCTTAAATCGTCAAAACAACGATGCGAAGCAAAAACTTGCTGCAAGCATAGCAATGCAAGAGGAAAGGGTTAGATCATTGCGTGATTCTATCGGCGGATACAACACTTATCAAAGTTCAGTTAGACAGTTGATGAGTGATGCCGAAACCAACCGCAACCTTTCTTCAAATATCATTGGCGTTGTAGGACATTTGATGCAAGTACCCGAAAAGTACGAACTTGCAATTGAAATGTCATTGGGTAATTCAATTCAAAATATCGTTGTTCCCAATGAAGATTCGGCAAAGGTATTGATTTCATACATGCAGTCCAACCAATACGGACGTATTACCTGTATGCCAAACAACCGTGTTCACGGACAAAAACTTTCTCCCGAATATCGTGATGCTTTGCGCATAAGCGGTGTTTGCGGTGTTGCAAGTGATTTGGTAAAATACGACGTTGATCATGCAAATGTTATCCTCAATCTTTTGGGAAGAACAGTTGTGGTTGAAAATATCGACGTAGGTAAACAACTTGCTCAAATTTACGACTATGGATTTAAGATCGTAACCCTTGACGGTACCATTTTTGATCCTCGCCGTACTATTACCGGCGGTAGCATAAAAGAAAGAAGCGCCGCCCACTTGGGTAAAGAAAGAGAGTTGAACGAAGCAAAGGAAAAACTTGAAAAGGATAAGGCCGAACTTAAAAATATTATGGTTTTGCTTGACACCCTTGAAAAGAAGTATGCCGAATTGCAAAAGCTTCAATCTCAATATCGCGACGAGTTAAACAATATGGATATCGAAGAAGCAAGAAGCGCAACGGATATCAGAAACTTGTCCGAATCTACCAGAATTTTAGCCGAAAGACTCAAAAAACTTGAGGAAGAAAAGGCGACCTTGGATATAAGATTGCAAAATACCGAAGCGGCTCTAAAATCCGTTGCATTGCAAACTACGAACATTGAAGGTCAACAAAAAAGCACCGGTGCCGAAATTGAGCGCGCGAAGGTTGAAACCCTCAACAAGAAAAAACTTCGCGATACCTTTACAAACAATATCACCAACGTAAAGGTTTTGATTGCAGGTTTAAACAACGAAATCAACCGAATTGAAAATGATATCAAGCGTTTTGATTCTCAACATAACGTTGACACCCGCGAACTTGCAGCCGTTGACGCTCGTCTTTCCGAACAATCCAACCTTTTGACTGCCCACCAAGCAACAAAGCCTTCTCTTACTTTCTCTGAAAAAGATAAAGAAGAATTAGAAGCTATTGGCAGGGCTATCAAAGATCTTGACGGCAAGAAGGAAGATTTACGCGTTAAGCAAGAAGAAATCGACAAGAGTACCAAGGTCCTCAACGATTTTATAATCAAGTATACCGAAAACAAATCTCACGCCGAATCTCGCGTTGAAAAATTGTATGCCGACATCGAAACCATGGATAACAAGATTTGGAACGATTATACCATGACTTACGAAGATGCAATGGCCGAGCGCGATCCCGAATTTAATCATTCAGACGCAGCTCATCAAATCGCTTCTTATCGTGGTAAAATCAACCAACTCGGCAACATCAACTTCAATGCAATGGAAGACTATCAGCGTGAATCGGGCGAGCGCGACAATTGGGCAAAACAAATCGAGGATATGACAAGCGCCGAATCCGACTTGCTTACTTTGTTGAAGACTATCACCGATACAATGACTGAAAAGTTTGATACCGCTTTCGAACAAATCAGCGCAAACTTCCAAAAGACTTTCTCCGCTTTGTTTGGCGGTGGTAAAGCCGAGCTTGTCTTGGTTGACAATCCTAACGAGCCTTTGGAAAAGGGTGTCGAAATCAAGATGCAACCT
>JAEDHM010000092.1 GCA_016296985.1 Clostridia bacterium | reverse complement strand
TTTTCTCCGAAAATATCATTGAGAAGGTCGTCGATAGATTCGCTTTCTTCCTTCTTTTCCGCAGGGGTTTCCTCTTCCTTTTCTTCAGCTTTCTCTTCTTTGGAAGTTTCTTTCTCTTCTTCCTTTTTATCTTCAGGGAAAACCGAGTTGATTATTTCGTCAACGAAGGGGCTTCCTTCCTCTTCTTTTTCCTCGGTCTTTTCCTTTTCTTGAGAGTTGTCAAGGATTGAGGAGATAAAGTTTTCAAAACTGTCTTCGCTTGTCTTTTCCTCTTCTTCCTTCATTTCGGAAGCGCGCTCGGGCTCGAGGATTTCGATAAGTTGTTGTTGGGTAAGGGAGTTGTCTTCCATCAAAGCGTCAACAAGCTTTTGAATCAAAGCCTTGTTTTCCTTGATTATCATAATAGTCTTTTCGTACTCTCTTGCAAGCAATTCGGCAATTTCCTTTCTTGCATCTTCGCTTATGTCCGCAAAGGATTCGTGTCCTTCAAGCAAGCAAGCAGGGGTACGTCCCATACCGTAAAGACAAATCATAAGTCTTGCGGTTACGTTTGCGCTTTGCAAGTCGGCGGATGCGCCGGTGTTGATACCTTCGTCACCGAAGAATACCACTTCGCTTGCTCTACCTGCGAGGGAGCAACGGATATTCCACAAAAAGTCTTCCTTGGTTTGGGTTTTTACGCTTTCTAAATTTCCCTTCATCATATAGCCCAAGAAAGAGCCACGAGGAGTTACGGTGAGGTAGGAAGGCATAATACCGCTTTTCCAGTGGACGAGAGCGTGGCCTGATTCGTGGTAGGCGGTGCGCTTGATAGAGTCTTCGCTTATGTCGGTTTTGTCGCCATAGCAGAATTCTTCCAAGGTTTCGTCAATGATGGTTTCGGTGATTTCACCGCTTTCTTCCGCCTTTCTTGCCGACGCCTTCAAAACGTCGATAACGAATCCCGGGGGCATACCGATAACACGGGCTGCCATGTTTTTGATAAAGGAGTCGCTTACGTTTTCCTTCAAATTTTTGCTTACGTTTTTGAGGATAACCTTGATAAGCATCATTCTTTCCTCTTGGCTTAGGCCCGGGATGTAGATAGGCGCGCCGAAGAGGTGGCCAACGGTGGAGTAGCTAAGTTTTCTGGTGTCGTTGGCGGCGGACATTATGATTACGGGGTGCAAGGGGTCGAAACGGAAACTTTGAATAAGTCTTGTCAAAAGCATTTCCGCCTCGTTGAGTACCTTGTTTGAAGAGTCAACGCAACAAATGTCGCAAATTTCGTCGATAAAGAGGATTGAGGGAGCGCATTTTTCCGCTGCCTTAAACATATCGACAATGGCGCTTTCGCCCTTTTCGGCGTAGTTGGTAACAAGGCGTTTGCCCGAGCAACGGACTAAGGGTACGCCTGCCTCGCCGGCGATTGCTTCAACGAAAGAGGTTTTACCGCAACCTGCAGGGCCGATAAACATAAAGGTGTTGGGGATACGGGCTCCTCTTACCTTGCGAGGCGCGCGCAAGTATTCGATAACCCCTGCAAAACGGCCTTTCAGTCTTCCCATACCAGCAAGGTTGTTGAAGGTGCGGTCGGTACGGCAAATGTCGTAGGCACTGTATTCTTCCATTCTGAAGGTTTGTCCCTTTTCGGGTACTATGCCGTAAACGGTAATTTCAGCCCTCGTTCCCTTGGGGGAGAATTTTTGAGCGGTGTTGTAGGTGAAGGCATAGCCCGATTGTTCTAACCACTCGCAGTTACGTTTTAGTTTTATAGAAGTGCAAAAGTCCTTCAACTCTCTTTCCAAAACTTCGGCATCGCCCTTTGCGGTAAGTTTTCCGTCAATACCTGCTTTTGCAAAGGCAGGAAGGGTTTTTTCATTGATTGCCAACTCGCAGGTTTCCAAAAGCAAGGTGGGGACGTCGGAATATTCGTCCTTCATAAAGGAGATAAGATCACGGCCTACCGAATCGATATCTTCGGGGTTTTCCCAGCATCTTCCCTTTTCGGCAACACCGCACATGAGGTCGACCACAACTGCATCAACGTTGTTTTCAGCCAAACAACGCATTGCGTCTTTGGGTTGGTTTACGAAGATAGCCTCGATATTTTTGAAGGGAGCGAAAATTTCTTTACGTTTGTCGTCGGCATAGACCATAAAGCGAACTTTCGCATCACTTGACAGCATTGCTTTCACTGTGTCGTGGCAACCGTCGAGATTGAGGGAGAATTTTACCTTTGAAAGATTGTTGATCTTTTTGTCTTCCGCAATATTGAAAAGGGCAAGTACTTGGGTTTTGAAAAACTTTTCGGTGGCGGAGATAACCTTATCTGCTTCGGAATAATCGTTTATGGTATAAAGAAGGAAGGGGAGAAGGTCTTCCCACAAAACTTCTACGCCGTAACGCTTGTGGAAACCCTCGGACAAGGTTTTCAAGGTTCTTTCCGCAATGCTATGTAAAGCGAAGTGAGAAAGTCTTCCGAAGATCACGGGAGTAAGGGCGGAAAGGTCGCTGAGAAGGACGGAGGGGAATACCTTTTGCGCGCCTATATCACGAAGGGCTTCTTTTACCGTAGCCTGGTCGGGGTCGGTGAAAAGGGTTTTTCTTTCGTACAAGGTTGTGCCTGCTTCGGTGGAAATAATGACTACCGAGCCGTCAAGTCCAAATTTTTCCTTTTCCGATCTTTCGTTTATAATGCGGTGCAATGCGTTTGCGATTGCATCCGAGCAGTTGTCAACACCGTCGACGTAGAGAAAAGCGTCGGGGGAGATTTTGGTTGCCATTGCAATTTTTTCAAAGAAGGCGTCAACGTTGTTTCCGTATTCTTCTGCGCTGATTTTTACGCAAGCTTTGCCAAGTTTTTCCGATGCCGTCTTGGCTAGCATATATTTTCCGCTGTGGGCAGGACCGATGAAAAGCATAAACAAGGGCTCTTCCTTGCTCTTTTCTTCGCAAACCAAGTTTTTACGCATATAGCTTTCGCAAAAAGCGAGGACGGCGTGTTGTTGACCGATAACCTTTTTCATTAAGGTTTTGCCTAAATCACGGAAGTTTTCCATCATTTCGGCAAAGGAATTGTCAACCTTTTCCTTCTCCTCTTCTTCTTCGTCTAAAAAAGAGGGTTTTCTTTCCTCTTGTACTTCTTCTTTTCCGCTTTCGCTTTCACCGAAAATAGAATTTAACAAATCGTCGATATCACTAGCAGGTTCCGTTTGCGGTGCGATAACTTGCTTTTCTTCGGTGTCTTGGCACTTTTCGAAAAATTTTCCTGTGTTATAACTCATAAAACCTCCACTCGAAATAGTGTATTTATTTTATTATACTCTATTTTTGGTAATTTTCCATACTTTTTTTCTTTTAAGGCGTTTAGTTCTCTTCTTATCTGAAAAAAGTGTCCTATACTTGGACGAAATTGCAAACAAGGGCAGTAAAATTTTTTTTCTAAGGCTAAAATTTATCTAGCGAGGCAATACTTTTTTTATGGATATAAAAGAACTTTCTGAAAAACTGACAAAGGATTTTGCTTACAGTTATGATTTTATAACCGTTGAAGGAAAAATTGGGGAGAAGGACGCCTTGTATTTTTATCTTGACGGTATGATAGACAAGCAACTTTTAGAGTATTCGGTGATAAGAGCGCTTAAGGAGTGGAAGGGGGATAGTTTTACCGCAGAGGAAATTGGGAAGGCTACTTTTTCTTCGGCAACGGTAAGCGAAGTTGAGGACTATGACAAGTGTAAGGCTCAGGCGGTTTTAGGCTTTGTGTGTTTTTACCTTGAGGAGAAATATTTTTCCATCGCATTGCAAAGTTTTCAAAAAAGGACTATTGCCGAGCCCCCTACTTCAAGCGTTTTGAAAGGGCCGAGAGAGGGGTTTACCGAGGACCTCGTTACCAATACCGCCTTGTTGAGAAAACGCCTTAAAACCCCCGACCTTGTGATAACTAAAAAGGTGGTAGGGAGATATACCCAAACCGGGGTTTGTATATGCTATATCTCCTCGGTTGCCGACAAGAAAGTGGTGGATCAGATAACCGAGCGGATTGACAAAATTGACATTGACGGGATTATCGACAGTTCTTATATCGCTCAACTTATCGAGGATAAAGGCTCGCCTTTGTTTTCAAGGGTTAGCTCGCAGGAAAAACCGGATATCGTAGTTGCGAAAATGCTTGAGGGAAGGGTGGCAATCGTGGTTGAAGGTTCGCCTATGGTCCTTACCGTACCCTATATTTTGTGGGAGTCCTTGCAGGACAGTCAAGACTACTACAAGCATAGTATTCGGGTTACGGTAACAAGAGTTTTACGGATTTTTGGCTTGACTTTGGCGGTTATTTTGCCCGCCTTTTTCGTGGCGGTACAAGAGCATCAATATCAAATGCTACCCCTAAAATTTACCATAACCATAATAAACGCAACGACGGGCACCCCTCTTACACCTACCCTTGAAATGCTTTTCGTTTTGTTGATTTTCGATATGCTAAACGAGGCAAGCGTGCGCATGCCTAAGTACGTGGGTATGGCACTTTCCATAGTGGGGGCAATCGTCCTTGGGGAAACCGCTGTCAACGCAGGACTTTTGTCTTCTCCGGCCGTTTTGGTAACCGCTATGTCGGCAATCGGACTTTATACCGCTCCCGACAGCATGGGGCCTTTTGGCATAATTCGACTTGCCTTGCTTGGCATTTCGGCTATATTCGGGGTTTATGGTCTTATCTTGGGAATAGTGGTATTTTTAGGGTATTTGGTGTCAATAAAGGGGTTTGGGGCAGACTTTACCGCTCCCTTCTCTCCTCTTATCTTCGCCGATTTGAAGGACGGGTTTGTCAAGAGGGGGATAAGAAAACAGGTAGAGCGACCTTATTCGATACCTAATAAAAACAGGAAGAGGATAGATGACGGAGAGTAGGCTTTTAAGTTTTAACAACAAGATAACCTTTATGCAGGCAGGGGTGGTCGCCTTTATGGTTTTGACCACCTTCAAATTTTCCCTTTTTCCCTCGGTGGTGGCTATAAAAGGGGGATTTTCCGCCTTGTACGTGGTGGTTATTTTGGCTTTTTTGGAAGGGGTTGTTACCCTTCTTTCCCTTTACGTTGCATCAAAGGGTGGGCTTAGTGAGATTAAGATTCACAAGGGGTTGAAAATTTGCCTTTGTATCTTTTTGTTTCCCCTTGCCATATTGAAAGCATCCGGCTATTTGTTTGAGTTTGGATATTTTATAACGGGGACTATGTTTGAAAACATAAGCAACGTGGCTATTTTCATAGCGGTTTTGCTTTGCGTTGGCTATTTGGCTTCAAGGGGATTTTCGGGGATTTCCCGTACCGCCTTGTTGCTTATATGGTCCTTGTTTTTCGCTCTTTTGTACAACGCGGTTTTTGGGGAGCTTCGGGCGGATTTTACAAATTTATTTCCTCTTTTTCGGGGGCAAGGGGATTATACCGCCTTGTTAAAAAGCGGATTTTGGTTTGGGGATGGTTTTATCTTTCTTTTTGCGGATATTTCCAATGATAAAAGCGGAAAGGTAAGGTGGAAAAAGGGCTTTGTTTGGGGCGCGGTTATCTTCTCCTTTTTGACTATCGTTGCCTTTTTTCTCGCCTTTTTTGCGGTGTACGGTGAAAGCGCGCAAATTGTAAACAACGCCTTTTATAGGGTAACCACTCAAAGCGATAGGGCGGAAGTCGTTGGCGTTTTAGACTGGCCCATTATGTTAGTGTGGATTATCAACGGCATAATTTGCATAAGCGCTTTGTTTTGCTCGGCGGAAAGGTCTTTGGCGGTGCTATTTCAAAAGGGGCTTGAAAAAAG
>JAEDHM010000091.1 GCA_016296985.1 Clostridia bacterium | reverse complement strand
GAAGTTATAAAAGAAGCGATGAAAGCTAGACAAGCGGGAAAGTTGAATAACGAAATGCTTCTCGAATTAAAAAAGAAAATTGCTCCTATGCTAAGCAAGGAGCAACTTGAAAAGTTGGATGAAGTTTTGAAAATGATTATGACTTGACAAGCGCTGAAAGCAACTGCTTTCTCTCTTCCCCTAAGTTTTCGTCGGAAATATCTCTTTCATTTCTCGGCGCTTCTATCCTAACGTCAGCTACAATTTGAGCAGGCCTTCCATCGATTACCAAAATTCTATCCCCTAAAAGTAATGCTTCGTCTATGCTGTGGGTTACGTAAAGAACGGTTTTAGGGCTTTCGCTTTCAAGTTTGTCAAACACTTTGCAAATCCGACTTTTTAAGGCTATGTCCAAACTACTGAAAGGCTCGTCCATCAACAAAGTTTGGGAAGGATATAAAAACGCTCGAGCAAGAGAAACACGCTTTGCCTGTCCACCGCTTATTTCGGTGGGTAGTTGATTTTTACATTCCTCAATTTCTAGATCATTGAGAATTTTTACAATTTGTGCTTCACGCTCTTTTTTATCTTTATAAAATCTTTTTATTACCAAGTCAAGATTTTTATATATTGAAATGGTAGGTATAAGTCTTTCACTTTGAAACACGTAGGACACCTCGCCTACACCTTGGATTTCTCCTTCATATTTTATGGTGTTTGCAATAACTGAAAGCAAAGTAGTTTTACCCGTACCCGAGCCACCCAACAATACTGTAACTTTTCCATCATCAAAATTACAATTAAAGTTTTCAAAGATAATTTTATCTTCGTACTTTGCGGTAAGATTTTTTATTTGAAGATTCGTCATCTTCTTACCTCCCAAAGTTTTTTAAGCCCCTTAACAATACCTTCTAAAAGGAAGGAAATAATGATTGCGAAAACAGTCCAAGCAAGCAAAGTAGCGATTTCAAAAGATGACTTTGCGTGTTGCATTTCAAGTCCTATACTGTTTCTTACGTAAGCCATAACTTCTGAAGCAATAACCACCTTTAAGGTAAGGGACAAGGTACTTGCGGATACGTCAAACACTGAGGGTGCAATTTGAGGTATGTATAAACCCAAAACCACCTCTCTTTTCCTAAGTTTGAATATTTTTGTCATTTCAATCAAATCTTTATCCACCATAGTTATTGAGGTATAAATAGATTGATAAAGAATGGGGAATGCAATCAAAAAGCCTATGACTACGGCGGAAGAGTTTTCGTCAAGCCAAAGCATAACGATAAGTATAATTGCCATGGTAGGCGCCGAGCGTAAACAAGATGCAAGCACGTTTAGAATTTTTGACAGTGGCTTGAAAAGTCCACTTAGCGCCGCAAGCAAGAAGGCTAAAACAAATGATATTGCAAAACAAATTACAGTACGAAGCAAAGTATAACCGGTGGATATCCAATAGTCGCTTGCCGACATTAATTCGCCCAAAGAACCAAAAACTTCAATTGGCGTAGGCAATATAAGGGGATTTTTTTCAACAAAAGCAACAAGCCACCAAAGGAAAAACAATACTACAACCGCAAGTATTGGGTATAGCAAGTTTGCGATTATTCGGTTTTTAGCCTTGAAAATATTTTTCATTAAAACAAATTTACGTTATCCCAATCAACTGCAGGCACCATAAGTTTGAGGTAAGTAATTACAGACGCCTTAACCTCGGCAGTATTTGCAATTGAAACTACTACGTTGCATCTTGCAATAGAAGGCGCAGGGAATGCGGTTGCGCTTCCCAAATCTTTCATCTTTGCGCTTACCTCAGTAGGGTTTGCAATAACCCATTCACGACTTTCTTTAAGCTTTTCAACAAGCGCGCTCATAAATGCGGTATCATTCAACAAACTTGTTTTTACAAATAAAGATGCTTGAGGGAAATTCAAAGTTGTATTTGCGCATTCTTTATACATTGCTTGTAAGTCCATACGCGCAGAAAAACCTCCACCGTTGGGAGTACCGAATGCAGTTGCAGCAGGTTCACCTACAATAGCAAAATCGCAGGGATTTTCTTCACGCAACAATTTTGTTTTTGCAGCAGGTCCGTCCGCTGCCCATTCAATTGTCGTAACGCTTCCGTCAGCAAAAGTAATGGTGTCTTTTTGATCGTCGTAAGTTACGCCGTCGGTGTTGTCAATGATAAACTTAAACACTCTGTCGGGAGTATTGTTTTGACCGATTGATGCAATGGTTTTGCCCTTGATATCATTGAGCGTGATAACGTTGTTACCTTCTGAAACAGGTTTTCCGATAAGATATAAACTACCTTCAACAGCAACGGAGAAAAGTTTGTAATCCGCGCCCTTTGAAATCAAGTTTGCGCCGGCATTTGTGGGAGCGATAATCAAATCTGCTTTTCCGCCGCCAATTTGAGTTGCGATTGTGTCAGCGCCAATTATGGTAGCGTCAATAGAATAATCGCCTATTGTAGTTTTTCCAAGCAAATTGCAAATTGCCAAAGCAGGTGTACCATCGGGCACAACAAACTTTAGCTCTTTATTAGTTGTATCCTCTTTATCACATGCAACAAAAGAGACTGCCAAAACCAAGATGATGATTACTGATAATAAGGTTAAGATAATTTTTTTCATATTTATTCTCCTATTTAATGTCAACTGTGGTAAGGGCTGATTTTACCGCTACCCCAAGTCTGCCTAATTTGCCGGTCAATGCTGATATTTCTTCAACCGTACCTTTTACGATAATACTTATGGCGTTTATACCGCTTTCTCTGTCGGGAACGCCCATACGACCAATGATTATGTGATTGAAAGAAGACAGTACTTCTTGCACTCCCAAGACGACGTTCCGATCTTCAACCACAATTCCTACTACTCCGATTCTTTTCATGATAGATTCCTTTAATACGAATTTAACAAAAAACCGACACAAAGAGAGTGTCGGTGTACAAAACATAACTATTGACACAAACTTACTCTCCGTAAAAACATCGATTCAGGTTGTAACTTTATTTTACAATATTATTTATACAATGTCAATTTTTTTCTAAAAATAATGCGTTAGCCTTTATAATCTCCTCGTCATAGCAAAGCAAGGTATATAAATCCGCCTTTTCGATTTGGAAATCAGGCTTTATGGGATTTTGGTGAATATTATATTTACCGCCTTCAACGTTTTCGTCGATTATATAGTAATAACCAGTTACAACGGCAATTTGATACTCAACAATTTCTTCTCCATATTTGTCCTTTAAGGTAAAGGGCGCGTTTTGACAAACGCCTTTTCCATAGGTAGGTTGACCAATAATTACACCGTTATCTTTGTTGAATGCACGAATTGTTCCTATCAATGCTTCGGCGGCAGATGCTGTGTTAGCATTACACAAAACGTAAACGGGTGCGTTGATATAATTGTCTTTGTCGGTAACTTCAACTGTTGCAATCCTTTCAATTCCGTTGTCTTTATATTCGAAATTCAAAATTGATTGAGAAGTTTTGTCACCAAGGTTGACAAAATAGGAAGCGATTTTTGCCAAAATATTACTGTTTCCGCCACCGTTTCCACGAAGGTCAAGGATAAGGCCTTTGTTGTTATCTCCTCTCCAAGTTGTTACCGCATTTCCAAAATCTTCAACGGTATTCTCTCCCGTAAATGACATAAGGCGAATATACCCCAAATCGTCGCTTATTGTTCCTCCGAGATTATTTTGATAGTATACTTCTTTGGTGGTAAAGGTTGCTTTTTCATAGGTATACGATTGTTCGAGGATAACGCCGTCCCTTTTAATTGTCAAAGCAAGTTTGGTACCGTCACCGCCCTCGGTTGCCTGATTAAAATAATATCTGTCAAGGCCAGAAACACGCTCGCCGTTTATTGAGTATATCTCATCTCCCCTTCGCAAAGAAAAACCGTCTTCAAATACAGTTGATGCAGGAGAATTTTCATAGATAAAGTCTACGTAATATTCGTTATACTTGCTTATGGATAAAGAAAGACCTAATCCTGAGGACGTTGCCCCTTTCAATGATGAAGTTGCGTACATGTTTGAAAAGTCATCAAGTCCGTTTACTACGTACAAAGATGCTAAAAGGTCGGCTTTATCAATATCCAATCCCGTAATATAGGTGGCGTCTACAAATTGCAAAACCTGTTGAAGTAAATCCATATCGTCATAATAGTCTTTTTCTGCAAAATCGCTAGGTAGTACAATACACGAAGTAAGCAAAAGGGATAAGGACAAAATGACTATGCACAAAATTAAAAGCTTAGTTTTCTTCATAATTAAGAATGCTCCTTCCGTTGACCATATCGAATAGATAGGGAGAGGTAATGGCAATGGAAATCAAATCTCCAATTTTCATTTCTCCGGTATCTTTTATATACAAATAATTATTTTCATTTTCAAGCAAAACAAAACCTTCTTTACCCTTTCGTAAAAATCCTTTAACTTCAAACTTGATTCCATTTTCTCTTTGTATAACACGACAAGGGGTAATAAAGGCGTTTACAATTCTACCGAGGTATGAATCGTCAATAAGCTTACCCTTGAATTTAAAAGCATTTGCGAAGAGAGGAATATATTCTTCATCTTCTTCCAAATTCGGGTTTTCGGTATGCAAAATAAAATTGCAATCCGCCGTCAGTTTAACAGGATAAATCGAACCGAAAGGACAAAAACTTTTTTTGATATCTATATGAGGCGGTTTATTTTCTAAATTGATAAAGTAATCTTGCGCTAATGCATAGCCATCGGATAAAAACAAAATTTTGTTTTTGGCGCAACACGCTTCGTCAATATCGTCGGTTGCGTAAATTATTATGCAATCGGGATACATTGAGCACGCCTTTATAAACAAATCGAAAAGTTCTCTTCTTTCGGTGGTGGGAAGTCCTGCAAAGGGGTTGTCAAAAACCTTGATTTTGCTTTCACGAATAAATGCGCGGGCAAGAGCAAGTCTTGCATTTTCTCCTTTACCGAGGTGAAAAGGTGTGTTTTCTAAAATTGCGCCACCTATTGAAAAAAAGCGAGCGATTGCTTTGCATTTTGCGTTTGCTTCAACCGGTGGCACCTTGCGAATTTTCAAAGGATAGCTTAAATTATAATTTCCCGTCCTATGTTTTTTTAACCCCATATCCCAAAGCAATGCGGATATATCTTTTTCTTTTATGCTTGTGGCAATTGGATTATCGTTTAGGAATATCTCTCCTTCAAATTTTTCTATACCGCAAATAACCTTAGCAAGCGTACTTTTACCACTTTCCGACAAACCGAAAATACAATTCAGTCCGCTTTCAAAGGTGGCGGAAACTGAATTTAGGGTAGGTCTTTCACCACCAAAGTAATTATGTGTGATGTTTTTCAGTTTTAACGTATTCATATGGATATATTATTACTCTTTTATATCAAAAGTCAAGAGAGAAAACCTCGGGCAATTTGTACTTTTGTCTTGACATAGCTTTTTCAAAATCGTATAATGAAGAAAATTAATACCTCGGGGGTGGCGAAAGCCTGAGATTACACCCTTTGAACTTGATCAAGAAAAAACTTGGTAAAGGAGAGCAGACCGCTATAATCTCGGGCGGTCGTTTTTTTTATGAATATTTTTATTGCTGAAATCAACCCAATTACTTTTTATCCCCTTTTGGGAATTTGCCTGCTTTTCTTACTTATCGGCCTTTGCTTGGCTCTTATAAATAAGTTTGCTTCCAAATATTTCAACTTAGCGAAAATCATTTGCGGTATCCTCGCCCTTTGCGCTTTTGCCGTAACGATTTGGCTTATGACAAAATATTATCTATCAGACGTAAAAGATGGTGGGTATTATACCAACGTAAGCACTCTGTGGCTTACGCTTTCAAGCGTTGGACTTGTCCTTTTGCTTGCT
>JAEDHM010000090.1 GCA_016296985.1 Clostridia bacterium | reverse complement strand
TATTGATTTTGTCAGTGGTGGTCCTTGTAGTATTTCAAAAGGGCGAAGAGGGTTTTCGAGTCCTTGATTTCGCCACGCTCAATCATATCGTAACCTTCGCTTAGGGGGAGTAATTTTGTGGTCAAAAATTCGTCTTTATCGGGATGAGTTTCTCCTTCCTCAAAATCGGTGGCAAGATAGATATATAAAATTTCGTTGGTATATCCCGGAGTGGGATATATCTTTCCCATTAGGGTGAGGCTTTTTGCCCTAAGGCCCGTTTCCTCTTCAAGCTCACGTAAGGCGCAAACGTAGGGGTCTTCCCCCTTTTCAAGTTTGCCGGCAGGAATTTCCCATACCTCTTCTAAATAAGGGTATCTAAACTGTTTTACCATATAAAAACAGCCCTCTTTTACCACCAAAACCGCAGCGCCACCGCCGTGAGAAATGCTTTCTCTTACCCCTTTTTCCCCGTTGGGTAACAAGACGGTATCCCTTTTGAGGGTGAGAATTTTGCCCTTGTATAAAATTTCGCTCTCAATAGTTTTTTCAGTTAGATCCATCATTTTTTATCCTTTTTGATTTTGGAAATTTTTTCTTGTATTCTATCAATCATCCTAGGCTTTTTGTCAAGTTCTTCAATCTTGTTGATAAAGACAAGTCCGTGGGTTGAGATATACTTTTCAAAGGCATAGTTTGAAAGCAAGATTAAAATCACGCTTACCACCGCCAAAGGACAGGTCAATATAAGCATATTGTTGGTGGTTTCTCCAATGGGAGTCATGCCAAAGAAGTTGTATCCCAAAATAGGCAAATCGTACTGACAAATCAACCAGCAAATAAAGAATAAAACTATGTTTCCGAAGAAAACCAAGGTGTGCATCAAATTGAAGGGTTTGCACGCCCTGTACAAAACTGCAAAGGCGCAAGCTGTAAGCACTACTACGGAAACGGTTGAAAGATTTTCCGGCGAGCCTGCAGGGACCATGCGGTTGATCACTTGCAATATAATCATTGCCAAGGCAATGGATACGCCACCGGGCACTGCCTTTGACATAACGTTGGATAAAAATCGCCCCTTTACTACGTCTTTATTAGGCTCGATTGCAAGCAAAGCGCCGGGAATACCGATAGATACCATTCCTGCCAAAGTAAGGTTTTTGGGAGAGAAGGGATAGGAAATACCGGGAATCATAAAGATTATGGTAAGCAAGGTTGCGTATATGGTTTTGACCAAAAACAATGCGGATGAGCGAGTAAGGTTGTTTATACTTCTTCTACCTTCCGCCAAAATGCGAGGCATTGATGCAAAGTTGTTGTCAAGCAATACAAGCTGAGCCACGTTTCTTGCGGCGTCGCTACCTGATGCCATTGCAATAGAGCAATCCGCTTCTTTCAATGCTAAAACGTCGTTTACGCCGTCGCCCGTCATGGCTACGGTATGGCCGTCTGCCTTCAATGCCTTGACAAGCTTAAGTTTTTGGTCAGGCGTAACACGACCGAAAACCTTGTATTTTTTTGACGCCTCTACAAGTTCTTCGTCGGTGGTTATTGTAGATAAATCGATATACTCGACCTTTTCAAGTCCTGCCTTTTTGGCGATAGCCGAAACGGTAAGAGGGTTGTCGCCGGAGATGATACGAATATCAACGCCTTGGTCGGCAAAATACTTGAGAGTGTCGGGAGCCTCTTTTCTTATCTTGTCGCCGATTAGGATAAAGCCCATGATTTTGATATCGTCGGGAGCCTTTTCATCTTGGATAGGTTGAGCGGAGTGCACCAAAACCAAAACACGGTCACCCTTTTGAGCATAGCCCGAGGTTTCTTCAGCGAAAACGCTTGCTTGCTCGCGACAAACAAATTCGGGAGCGCCCATAATAAAACTGCCCTTTTGGGTGGTTACACCGCTCCATTTTCTTGCGGAAGAAAAGGGTACTAGGTTGATTGCTTCCATATCCGTGGTTTGCCCTTCATACTTTTCTCTAACCGCATTGTAGGTGGGGTTGTTGTCGGGTAGCAAACTGACTAGGGCAATCAACGCTTCGTCCATATCAGAAGTGGAAAATTCGTTTTTGGGAACAAGGCCGTTTACCTGCATACTGCCCTCGGTTATGGTGCCCGTTTTGTCCAAACACAAAACGTCAACACGGGCGAGGGTTTCGATACAGTAAAGGTCTTGCGACAAGGTTTTGTGCCTTGACAATCGAATTACGCCGATTGCGAAAACGGTGGAGATTAGGGCAACCAAACCTTGCGGTATCATACTTGACATTGAAGCAACCATGCTTACAACGGATTTTGCAAAAGGTGTGTCGTTGATATAAACTTCTTTCAACAAAAGCACTACGCCCAAAGGTACCACGATTATGGACATGATGCGGATGATGGCGCGCATTGATTTTACGATTTCGCTGTTGGTTTGCTTGATATATCTTGCCCCTGCGCTTATCTTGTTGGCGTAGGAGTCCATACCTACTGCGGTAACCTTTGCGGAAACCTTTCCGCTTATGATAAAACTGCCCGACATAAGGGAATCCCCTACCTCTTTGACAACGGGGTCGGATTCGCCGGTAAGAAGGGATTCGTTTACTTCGCAACGGCCTTCTAAAACCACAGAGTCGGCGCAAATTTGCTTGCCTGCGTCAAGTAGCAAAACGTCGTCTAAAACGATTTCGTGCACTGCGATTTCCCTTTCTTCTCCGTCACGCAAGACGTTTACCTTCAAGGCATGAATAAGAGAAAGTTTTTCAACGGTACGCTTTGCACGAAGCTCTTGCACGATACCTAAAACAAGATTTAGCACCGCAGGAATAGCAAAAACCGCCTCGCCGGGGGCGTTTCCTAGGGTGCAAACCAAAATAACCATAACAAGGTTGAGCAAGTTGAAAAGTTGGAAAAAGTTTGAGGACAAAATTTGTCCTACGCTTTTTGTGGGTAAATCGGTTTTTCCGTTTACCTGCCCCTTTGAAACTCGCTCCTCGACCTCGCTTTTGTTCAAACCTTTGATTTCGGTGGTTGTGATTTCTGTATCCATAATTTTACCTAAGCCTTTATTTTAAGTCTTACCCGCTGTAAGGCGTTGTCAATTTGTTTTTTTGTAACGTTTTCGCCGTTTGCGGAAAGGATTTTCGTCATCTCTTCATAACTGTAATCGGCAAGAAAGAGGACGAATACCTTGTATTCGAAGGATGACAATTTCTTTTTGAGCATTGCGATTGTTTCCGAAAGTTCTTCCCTTGCCAAAAGCCTTTCTTCGGGATTTCTTGTATCCGCTGCTACGATATCGTGATATTCGTTGTCTTCTTCACCGATTGTTTCGTCAAGGCTTATGGTCGGGGGAGTTTTACGCTTTTCGTAATTGCCCGTTTTTATGATATCCTTCATCTTGTTTTTTATACAAGTGGTTAGGTAGGTTGAAAACTTGGTATGCTTGCTTGGATCAAAACTTTTTACCGCATTGCACAAGGCGATAAAACCTTCTTGCAAAAAATCCTCTTTGGTATAGCCCGACATGGTATACCCCGAGGTAAGACGAGATACAAATCCCTTGTATCTTTCTACAAGCTGATTTAGATATTCTTTATCCTCTTTCGCAAGGATTACAAGTTCTTCATCGCTTAAAATTGACATTATTTATTTTTCCTTTGGCGAACACACTCGTATACCGCCATACCCGTTGCAACGGATGCGTTAAGCGAGGACACCTTGCCAAACATAGGTATAGAAACTATGCCGTCGGACAAATCCCTTGTAAGACGGGATACGCCCTTTCCTTCGCCACCGATTATAATTGCCACGTCGCCACACAAGTCTGCTTTTGCAATGTTTTCGCCATCCATATCAAGGGCCAAAACCGTAATAAAATTATCCTTTAAGGTACGGATAAAATCGTTTATATTGCCAACCTGAGCGATTTTTACGTGGGCTGCTGCCCCGGCGGATGCGCGAATAACCGTTTCGTTTACGCCTACGGCGCGGCGAGAACCGATTACGATTCCGTCAACGCCCATACACTCGGCAACACGGATTATGCTACCCAAGTTGTGAGGATCTTCAACGCCGTCAAGGACAAGGATAAATCTTGCCTCTCCCTTGCTTGGTCCTTCCGCCAAAATTTCCTCGGCGTCACAATAGGCAAAGTCGGCAAGGTAGGCAATCGCCCCTTGGTGTCTGCCCGTAACGCTTTCACGGTCCAAAGCCCTTTTGTCAACAAAAGTAACGCGTACGCCACGTTCTTTTGCCATTGCAACGATGGCGGTAAGAGCCCTGTCGGTGCTTTCCTTTTGTATTAAAATTTTACTGATTTCACTGCCGGCGGTAAGGGCTTCCTTAACCGCATTTTTTCCTTCTGCTTTCATTTGTCTTCCTCACTTGATGCAATTTCTAAAAGAAACGCCAATCTGTCGTAATCGCCAATAAGATATAAATAGCCAAACAACGCCTCGAGTCCGCTTGCCTTTCGATAATCGGTTACCGCAGCGTTTTTTGCCTTTCTTCCCGTCTTGCAATTTCTTCCCCTTTTGTAAACTTCTTCCTCTTCGGGGAGAAGGTGGGGCAAAACCTTTTTTACTTCCAATGCCTGAGCGCACGCGCTTAGTTCGGAAGATGCCAAGTGGTGCAAAACGCCGGATTTGGTGTTGTTTTCTACCGTAAGTCTTGATCGGACGAAAAGGGTTTGTACCGCATCACCCACAAAGGCGAGGGAAAGGGGATTTATTAACTTTGCTTGCGCCTTGTCAATTTGAGGCGCGGGTATATAGCCTTTTTCCATAATAATATAATACAACTTTATTATATTCTTTTCAAGGAATTTATTTCACATTTACCTCTATCCCCCTCTGTAGTCCAATTTTTTACCCATCTATCCAATTCTTTTTGCAAGGTTTTAAAGGTTCACTGGTCGCGACCTTTTGCCTTTTACTTTCTAAACTGCCATAAGGATATGCATTTCTCACTGTTTTGCCCTCAAAAATCAGTCAAATGGCGAAATAAAGTCTATCATAAACAGAGGTTGGCAAAAGTATAATAGAGAGTGAAAGTTTTTTGGGTTGTAAGCAAAAAATCCCTTTTGGTTATTCTTGTTTTGGTGCTTGTCGCCTTTCTTCCCCTTTTCACGTTTTGGGGCATAAGCACAAAGGGGGAAGAAGGAAAAGAGGTTGTGGTTATTGATGCAGGCCACGGAGGTATTGACGGTGGCGTTGTGGGGAAAAGCGGAGTCAAAGAAAGTGATTTAAACTTGGCTATTGCAAAACTTTTGCAAGGCTATTTTAAGGAAGATGGCTTTCGGGTGGTTATGACGAGGACGACTTCAGACTCGCTTTACAAATTGAAACAACACTTTAAGCGTAACGATACCCTTGAGCGTGTTAGGATTGTCAAGGAAAGCAAGGCAAAACTTTTGGTTTCGGTGCATATCAACAAGTATAGCGCATCCTTTCGCCGTGGTATTCAGGTCTTTTACGGAAAGGAAGATTCAATCGATTTTGCAAAAACGATACAAGAGCATATCAATAAAGAAATGAATATTCCCACCCTAAACCGTGGTTTTTCTCCCTTGTACGGCGATTATTATCTTCTTAAAAACGTCCCCTGTCCTGCGGTTATCGTTGAATGTGGGTTTATATCTTCCCCCGAGGATGAAAAACTTTTGCTTGAGGAAGATTACCGTATGTTGCTTGCTTTCAATATCTTCTCCGCCGTAAAGGAGTATTTGAGTTGTAGATAAAGGTTTACCCAACGGGGTAACCTTTCCAGGAGATTCCACGCTACGCTCTGAATGACAGTATAGGGTGGGTACTTTACAAAGGATAGCCACTTCTTCGCTTTAGGGAGTAGCCTTTCCAGAGATTCCACGCTACGCTCTGAATGACAGGACTACGCTCGAGATGACGGT
>JAEDHM010000089.1 GCA_016296985.1 Clostridia bacterium | reverse complement strand
AATAAGGCGTTTCATAGATTTTCCCTCCGTTTTTTATTTTACTACCATTTTAGAGCCTTGTCAAGATTAGGCTGATTAGAGGTTTTTAAACAGATTATAAAATTAAGCACTTTTCCAACTTACGATTATTAAAAAGGTCAAAATGGATTTTATAATTTACAATTTGCACAAAAACAATAAAGCGCAGTAGACCGAGGGGATGGTTGAGAGTTTTACGTGGGAAATTTTTGAAAAGACAAGTCTTCTTTCGAAGGAGCATACCTGTATGGTCTGTGACTGAGAAAAAGACGCAGTATTTTCGTAAATTTCACCGTAAAACTCCAACCAGACACTCGGTCTGCTGCGCAGAGAAAAAAAAAGACCGTAAAACGGCCTTTCTTTTAGATTTGGATATTACAAAAAACAAATTACTTAATCTCGACTTCTGCGCCAGCTGCCTTGAGAGCTTCAGCTGCTTTGTCAGCGGTTTCTTTGTCAACGTTTTCTTTAACTGCCTTAGGAGCGCCATCAACCAAAGCTTTTGCTTCAGCGAGGCCCAAACTTGTGAGTTCACGAACTGCCTTGATAACAGCGATCTTGTTAGCGCCGATGCCCTTCAATACTACGGTAAATTCGGTTTGTTCTTCTACGGGAGCTGCAGCAGCAGCGGGACCAGCAGCAGCAACTGCAACGGGAGCTGCAGCGGATACGCCGAATTCTTCTTCCAATGCCTTAACGAGAGTGTTAAGTTCGAGAACGGTCATGCCTTTAATTTGTTCTACTAAATTGTTGATGTCCATTATATAATCCTCCGATTTATTTTTAAATTAGTTGTTTTCTTGCTTATCCGCAATTGCTTTAAGCGCGATAGCAAGACCTGCGATTGTGCCATTGAGTACGCGTACAAGACCAGTGATAGGAGCTTGCAACATTCCCAATACTTTTGCCACCATAATTTCTTTGGGTGGAAGTTCTGCCAAAGCCAAAACACCTGCGTGGTCAATGGGTTGACCTTCTACCATACCGCTCTTTACGGTGATTTTTCCGTACTTCTTGCTTGCTTCCAAAAGGATTTTGGCAGGAGCAACGGGATCATTGGATCCGAATGCAAAAGCAGTAGTGCCGTTCAAATCAGCGTCAAATTGGGTATAGCCCAAGTTGTTCATGGCGATCTTGACTAGTCTGTTCTTCAAAACTCTGTATTCTACGCCGGCGTTACGTAAAGTTGCGCGAAGTTCTGTATCATCAGCAACGTTCATGCCCTTGTAGTCAACGATAACCAAAGAAGAACAATTTCTAATCTTATTGGTAATTTCTTCCACAACCTTTTGTTTTTGTTCAAAGATTGCTTGAGATGCCATATTTACCTCCTTGTAATATCCCTTCGTAACCGAAATGGTTACGCAAATCTTGATTTTTGGCGTTAAAAAACGCCTTTCCGAAAGAAAAGGCGTGAAAACAGACAAAATATATTATCTGCCAAGCCTCGGTAAGTCCACATGGTTTACGGCTTTCGCCACTTACTTTCTTCGGATGACAAAAAGATTATACTATGTATTTCCTCTCTTGGCAACTGTTTTCAACAATTTTCCAAAAGAATTTTAAGGTTTTTTCCCGTGTTAGACTTCTTGTTAAGTAAAAGTCGTTTATCCCAAATTACAATGATATTTTCAACACGGCTTTACAAGAAAAAAGTCATAACTTTCGCTATGACTTTTCTTTCACGGATTAAACGTTGTAAACGATTTTGACACCGATACCCATTGTGCTGCTCAATGCAATACTTCTCAAGTATTGACCTTTTGCTGCAGCGGGTTTTGCCTTTACAACTGCTTCCATAACGGTGTTGAAGTTTTCTAAAAGCTTTTCAACGCCAAAGGAAACCTTTCCGATAGGTACGTGGATGATAGCGGCCTTGTCAAGTCTGTACTCAACTTTACCTGCTTTAACGTCAGCGATAGCCTTTGTCAAATCGTTGGTAACGGTTCCGCTCTTGGGGTTAGGCATCAAGCCTTTAGGTCCCAACAATCTTGCGATACGACCTACCATACCCATCATGTCGGGAGTGGTGATACATACGTCGAAATCAAACCAGCTTTCCTTTTGGATTTTTGCGATAATTTCTTCAGCACCTACGTAATCAGCGCCAGCAGCTTGAGCGATGTCAGCCTTTTCGCCCTTTGCGATAACCAAAACTTTTACCTTTTTACCGGTACCGTTGGGAAGTACGCAAACGCCACGAACTTGTTGGTCAGCATGACGAGGGTCAACGCCCAACTTGATGTGAAGTTCAACAGTTTCGTCAAACTTTGCTTTTGCGTTGTCAACGATGATTTTCATTGCGTCAGCGCTATCGTATACTTTTCCTGCCTCTACGCTTTTGGAGGCTTCGATCAATCTTTTAGTTTTGTATGCCATAATTAAAACCTCCTATTATTCTACTTCGATACCCATGCTACGTGCGGTACCAGCGATCATGCTCATAGCAGCTTCTAAAGAAGCGGCGTTCAAGTCGGGCATTTTAAGCTTTGCAATTTCTTCGAGTTGAGCCTTGGTAAGCTTTGCAACCTTGTCCTTGTTGGGGCAAGAAGATGCTCTGTCAATACCGCATGCCTTTTTGATAAGAACGGGTGCAGGGGGAGTTTTTAATACGAAAGTGAAGCTTCTGTCAGCGTAAATGGTGATTATTGCGGGAATAACCAAACCTGCTTGCTTTGCAGTCTTTTCGTTGAATTCTTTGGTGAATGCGGGAATATTAATTCCGTGAGGACCAAGTGTAGAACCTACGGGTGGTCCGGGTGTTGCCTTACCGGCGGGTAATTGTAATTTTACTACTGCTGTAATCTTTTTTGCCATAGTCATTACCTCCTTCTATGGTACATGGTTTTAGCGGACGGCATGAAATAATTTACCGTCCTCCCAATATTCAACCCTTGCGGGATAATATCGAAATTTACGCCTTTTCTACTTGGTTGAATTCCAATTCGATAGGCGTGGGCTTTCCGAACATAGAAAGTACAACTTTCAAAGTGCCTGCTTCGGCATTGATTTCTTGTACTTCGCCATAATAGCTTTCGAAAGCGCCGTTGATAATACGAACTTGATCGCCGATTTGGATTCCCAAATCTTCTGCCTTTACCTTTTCAAGGCCGATTCTTCTGACTTCTTCAGGAGTCAAAGCCTCGGGTCTTCCGCCTGCGCCTACAAAACCGGTAACGCCACGGATTCTGGTTACGTTGTAGTAGACATGGTCGGTGTAAATCATTTTGATAAAAGCATAAGTAGGGTACTTCTTTTTAAGAACTACCTTTCTCTTTCCCTTGCTTTCGCTAATTTCTTCCTCAAACACAACGACAACGTCAAAGATATAGTCTTGAAGACCAATGTTTTCAACCATCTTCAAGATGTTATCTCTTACCGCAACTTCGTAGGTAGAGTAAGTGTGAATTACGTACCAACTAGCTAAACTGCTTCTGTCAACAACTTCTTCCATACAATATCTCCTTACTTAACCAAGAGTTCGAATAATGCTGTAAGACCAAAGTCGAATGCTGCGATGACCACAAGGAAAAATACTACAACGATCAAAACGATACCGGTTTGAGCCATTGTTTTTGCGAAGGTGGGCCAAGTAACCTTTTTAAGTTCGGACACAACTTCTTTACAGCCTTTGCCTATTCTTTTGAAGAATCTGACAAAACCGTTTCCCTTGTTGTTGTTCTTCTTATTATTTTTCTTATTGTTTTTTTCTTTTACTTCCTTTTTTGTGGTAGCAGGAAGATCGGCGGGAGAAACCGTCATATCTTTGCTATCCAAAGGACTTACCATCTTTTTACTCATTATTTCCTCCGTAAAAGCACTACTTAGATTCTTTATGAACTGTGTATTTGCGGCAGAAAGGACAATACTTGTTAAGCTCTATCCTATCAGGTGTGTTCTTTTTATTCTTTTTGGTGTTGTAATTGCGTTGTTTACACTCGGTACAAGCCAAAGTAATACGAACCCTGTTTTCTTTCTTAGCAGCCATGATGCGACCTCCAAAAAAATTACACCCCACATATTTTAAGGTGCTAATTAAGAATAACACATAAAACTTGGGGTGTCAACTGTTTATTAAGTGAAATTATTCATTATTTTGAATATGATTTTCCACTTTTTTATACTACCACTTTTTACCCTAAAATGTCAATTGATCAAAAGCTTAAAGCCCGATTTTCCCATCCTTTAATATTGATTCGCCTACGCGTGCGCACGCATAATACAAACTTTGTTGTAAACTGTAAAAAGGTGGTACAAAATTTTTTTTTATGCTATAATAGGTAAAGCATCGTTAAATAGGAGTCAATGACATGGAATTTTCCGAACGAGTCAAAGCATTGCGCCGTGAAAGTAAACTCTCTCAAGCGGAGTTAGCAGAGCAGATCGGTGTTTCACAACAGTGCATAAGCGAATGGGAATGCGGCAAAACCGAACCCACCCTAACCTTTATAGTAAAATTGTCCGACATTTTCAACGTTAGCGCAGATTACATAGTTTGTCGAACAAATCACAAATAATCAAAACCGCTAACGGCGGTTTTTTTTACGATACGCCCAAAGTGTAACATTTAAGCCCTCAAAGGGCTTTTTTTTAATTTACTCCCTACTCCATTTAAATTTTCAAAAAATAGAGTAAATTAATCAAGTCTAAGAGTTATAAAAACAAAGAAAAAGATTAGTTTATTACCTTTTCCACACCCCTTATACGTCTTTTAAATATACAAGGGTGAATATCAAGCAAATGAAAGGGACGTGTTTTAAATTTGTGAAAGTAGAAAGTATCTTTTTACTACAAAAAAAGAGGTTGTTTCCAACCTCTTATTTTTTTGTAATCCAAGTGATTAGTCAGCCAAGATGTTTGCAACAACACCGGAACCAACTGTTCTACCACCTTCACGAATAGCGAAGCGGAGACCGGGTTCGATAGCGATGGGGGTGATAAGATTGATTTCCATATCAATGTTGTCACCAGGCATAACCATTTCTACACCAGCAGGAAGCTTGATAGAACCGGTAACGTCGGTAGTTCTGAAATAGAATTGAGGACGATAGCCGTTGAAGAAAGGAGTATGACGTCCGCCTTCTTCCTTGGTCAATACGTATACTTGAGAATCGAAGTGAGTGTGGGGCTTAATGGAGCCGGGTTTAGCAAGAACTTGTCCACGTTCGATGTCTTTACGATCTACACCACGGAGCAATGCGCCGATATTGTCGCCAGCTTCAGCGTAGTCGAGGAGCTTACGGAACATTTCAACACCGGTAACGGTTGTTTCTCTGATTTCATCAGACAAACCAACGATTTGAACCTTGTCACCCATTTTAACAACACCACGTTCTACTCTACCAGTAGCAACGGTACCACGACCAGTGATGGTGAATACGTCTTCTACAGGCATCAAGAAGGGTTGATCAGTTGCACGAGCGGGATCGGGGATATAGGTGTCGATAGCATCCAACAACTCTTGGATAGGACCCCAAGCAGCACCGCTGAAGTCGCCGTTCAAACCAGCTGTCATAGCGTTGAGAGCGGAACCCCTGATAACGGGAGTGTCGTCGCCGGGGAAGTCGTACTTGGAGAGCAAATCTCTAACTTCCATTTCAACCAATTCGAGCAATTCTGCATCGTCAACTTGGTCGCACTTGTTAAGGAATACGATGATGTAAGGAACGCCAACCTGTCTTGCGAGCAAGATGTGTTCTCTGGTTTGAGGCATGGGGCCGTCGGTTGCAGCACAAACAAGGATTGCACCGTCCATTTGAGCAGCACCGGTGATCATGTTTTTAACATAGTCAGCGTGTCCGGGACAGTCAACGTGAGCATAGTGTCTGCGTTCGGTTTGATATTCTACGTGAGCGGTATTGATTGTTATACCTCTTGCCTTCTCTTCGGGAGCCTTGTCGATTTCGTCATAGCGCATCGCCTGCGCCTCG
>JAEDHM010000088.1 GCA_016296985.1 Clostridia bacterium | reverse complement strand
AAAAAAACTGAAAAGCATTTTAATTACTCATCAGTTTTTTTGATATTAAATTATTCGATCGGTATAACCATATCGCACCTATTGCGAATATTAGTCTTGTCAAAATAGATATTTTCAAGCGGTATCCACTCCTCAAAAAAGCGTTTTGCAAAGATTGGGCTGTTTCGCTTTTGGATTCTGTCTTTTTGGCAGTCAACTTTGATATCCAAAAATATCGCAAGGTTATAATATTCTCCAAACGACGGGTGCATTGAATACACTCCTTCTATAACGGTAAGTTGCTTTTGAGAAGCAGTTATCGGTTCTTTCAAGGATTGAGTCATACAGTCGAACGGGCGGTATTTTATCACCTTGTTGTTGACAAGCGAATTTATCACTTCGGAATAAAACCGTTCTCGATCTACGTTTCCCCCAACCTCGGAAAATCGCTCGGGTGTGCGTTGTTCGGGTCGCAAGAAAAAATCGTCCATATGAAAGAGATTGCAATCGTAAATTTCTTTGATGACCCTTGCCAAAGTGGATTTACCGCTTGCGCTACCGCCTTCGATTGCAACAATTACCTTTCCTTTTTCGAGTTTTTTGTCAATTTCAGCAAAAATCTTTTCAAAAGAGGTACTAAAAACATCTTCCACTTTCAGTTGTGGATTCTTTTGCATTTGTTTTATTAAGAGTTCACGGATTTTTTCATTGTTTGATAAATTCATACTCTACTTAACGCTTTAGGGGTTGTTTTCCTTCTTTTTATATCATATTTTCCATAATTTTTCAATACCTTACAAAAACAACGTTGTTGAAGGTAATTCGTATGCACCTTTCTTATCATTTATTAGGATGATAATTTGCGAATTAGTTTGATTTATGATAAAATCATAACGTACTACCACTTTTTGACAGGAGCAAAGATGAATCTTAGATTTATTGACGATAAAAGTACGCAACTAGTTCTTTTTGATATGGATGGTGTAGTGGCTGAATTTGTATCGGGTGAAGAATCTTTAATACAAAAAGAAGTGCCCAACGTTTACTTGAATAAACGACCTTTAAAATCTGTAATTTCTATCGCTGAAAAACTGCACGAAAAAGAAAACGTTACCGTGGGAATTTTATCGAGTTGCGAATTTTTCAGTCAAATAAAAGAAAAAAAGGAGTGGCTTGCAAAATATATGCCCTTTGTTGATGAATCTAATATTTACATCATAGTTTGGGCTGACGGTAAATATTCGAGAGAAGAAAGAAAATTCGCAAAAGTTGACGTTATCAAAAAGATAAGCGGTTATAAAAAAATCTTCTTGATAGACGATAAACATGACGTTATCAAAGCTACCAACAAGGAATTACCAAACGTTGCGCATCATGTAAGTGAACTTATTTTTTAAATTATCCTTGTGTGAAAAAAAGTCCGAGTTTGAAACTCGGACTTTTTTCAATCTTAAAACTAGGAAAGAAGTTTTGCAATATATGCGCTTTCTTCACGAGAAATTGTTTCGTCAACTGCAACGAAAGTAAGGCAGAAGGAAACAAGATAACTCTTCATTTCGTCAGGACAATTGTCGATTAAGTTGTCAACTGCCTCGATCCATTCAGCAGTATAGTATTCTTGAATGATTTGTTTGAACTCGTTATAGGACTTGTTTACACCGGTAACGTCCTTGATAAATCTATATTCGAGTTCGGAGAACTTTCCGTCAGAAGCAATTGCTGTGCAAATGAAAGGAAGAACTAAGCCTGCTCCGTTACCATCTTTTGCAACGCCGTTGAAAACGGGCATAACGATGGAAAGAGACTCGTTTGCGATGGAAAGAAGGGTTGAATAAGGTGCGTTTACATACTTCTTGAGAATTTCGTCATAAGAATTAGCCATTTTGTTACTCCTTTAAAATAATTCTTTGATTATCATAACACAAGTCATTTTGTATGTCAAGGATTAGTCGTTTTCTTGTGATAAACTCTCATAATTTTTAAGCGATAATTATGAAAACCAGCACTAAAAAACATATATCGAATACCTTTTCTTTTGAGCGCGTTCTCTTGTTTACTTTTCGTTTTTTATGATAATAATCCAATCTACATTAAACCTCACTTCTCCTGATTATTTAGTTTTGATATTGACAATTCTTTTGGTGAGGTATAGAATGTAAGTGAGAATAATGGAGGAATTTTTATGGGATTTAAATATTCTGAAGGATTGAAAATCGTAAATGACGTTTTGGTTGGCATAGGAAGTTGTGCTGATAAAAACATAATTATTCCCGAAGGTGTAACAAAAATTAAAAGCAAAGCCTTTTATGGGAATAAAAATATTGAAAGCATTCTTTTCGCCGATAGCATAACAAAAATTGAACACAACGCTTTTAGAGAATGCTCTAATCTTAAACAAGTTATATTTGGGGAAAATAGTCAACTTGAACATATTGAATACTGCGTCTTTTGCGATACTGCTATTTCGGAGTTTTGGGCTCCTCAAAAATTGAGAGTGATTGAAAGAGCCGTTTTTGTAGACTGTGTAAATCTTACCACAATCTATTTTCCGAAGAGTTTGGAACAGGTTGAAAACGATACCTTTAGAGGTTGTCGACGCTTGAGTAACTTGTATATTGACGACCTTGCCTCTTATTGCAATATCAAGTTTGAATATGATGCTTCACCCACCCCGTTCATTAAAAACTTGTACGTCAACGGTCAGTTGACCAAAAATATACTGTTTCCCGACGACGTAAAGGTGATTCGAAAATTTGCTTTTGAATGGTGTATCGCCATTGAGAGTATTTCTTTCGGTGAAAACAGCCAGCTTGCCGATATTCAAGATTTCGCTTTCCATGGCTGTAAAAATTTTGTAGAAGTACACTTGCCTAAGTCATTGAAGAATATTGGAGGTTGCGCTTTTGGAAGATGCGACAAACTTAAAATTTTAGAAATTCCCGATGGCGTCGAAACTCTCGGTGACGAAATTTTGTACATGTCTCACGCCGTAGACGAACTTGTTATTCCCAACAGCGTTAAGAAAATACACAGCAGAGTTTTGGGCGACACTAGGTTGATAAAATTGTCAATACCCTTCGTTTGTTCTATAAACGAAGGAAGAAATGATGTTCATTTTGGAACTTTTTTCGGTGTGTATACCAACTCTGACAATTCCCAATACGTACCTAACTGTTTAAAACACGTGATTATTACCGGCGATTGCCCCATTTACTCCGGTTCTTTTAATGGTTGCGGTAAAATTAAAAAAATTGAAATTTTAGGAAATGTCCCGGAGATTTCCGACTATGCTTTCCATTACCTTCTCGAACTTGAAAGTCTAACTATTCCTGCTTCAGTTAAGTCAATCGGCGAACATGCAATTTTTTGCTCGAATAAACTTTCAGACATATTCTATGGCGGAACAAAAGCGGATTGGGACAAGATTGACAAATGTTCTAATTGGTGTTATGCCGTTCCTGCATTTACCGTTCACTGTACTGACGGCGATATAATAGTTAACGGATAAATTTGCAATAGTACAACGAGAAAAGCAAACTTGTGTTTGCTTTTCTTTTTTTGTAAAAAATTAATCTGAATATAACTTTACATATAATCTTTTCAATGATAATATGTTTGAGGTCCACTTTAATAATTATGAAAACTTCTTTAACAATGAAAGACACCCGTGATATGACACAGGGAAATCCCTATAAGTTGATGATCGGTTTTGCGATGCCCATATTGCTTAGCCAAATTTTTCAACAACTTTACAATACCGCGGATGCTTTTATCGTAGGTAAATTTATGTCGACAGCATCCCTTGCTGCGGTAACCTCGTCAGGTCCTTTGATATTTTTGCTTACAAGTTTTTTCATAGGTCTTGCTCAAGGCGCCGGGGTTGTTATCTCACGATATTTTGGCGCAGGTGATTATGACACGGTAAGTCGCGCGGTGCATACCAATATTGTGTTCGGTCTTATATGCGGTCCCGTTCTTACAGCAATTGGCGTGGGGCTTACCCCTTTTATTCTAAAACCCATGAATCTCGATCCCGAGATTTTCCCCCTTGCGGTAGAATATTTCCAATACTATTTTATGGGAAGTATTGCTATGGTTATGTATAACGTTTGCCTTGGGATTATGAACGCTTTGGGGGACAGTCGCCGTCCTTTGATATATTTGATTATTTCATCCTTGCTTAACATTTTTTTGGACTGGTTGTTTGTTGGAGTTTTCCATTGGGGTGTTTGGTGCGCTGCGGTTGCTACTGTAATTTCACAACTTTTCAGCGTTGTATTATGCCTTATTACCCTTTGCAAAAAAGGAAGAGTTTACAGTCTTTCTTTCAAAAAACTAAAACTTCACAAGGATATGCTTAAAGAAATCGTGAAATACGGTTTACCATCAGGGGTTCAAAACTCGGTTATTGGCCTAGCAAACGTTTTAGTACAATCTCAAATTAACGTTTTTGGACTTTACGCAACTACCGAATATGGTATTTACAGCAAACTTGAAGGCTTTGCCTTTTTGCCCATAACAAGCTTTACCATGGCAATCAGTACCTTCGTAGGACAAAACCTTGGAGCAAAACAAGTTAAACGCGCAAAGAAAGGTGCAAAATTCGGTATAATCGCATGTATGATTTTGGCGGAAACCATTGGCATAATCTTTTTCTTCACCGCAAAGTATCTCGTTGGGCTATTTAACGCTACCCCCGAAATTATGGAACTTGGGCAAACCCATGCAAGAATAACATCGCTCTTCTTCTGCCTTCTCGCCTTTTCACATGCAATTGCCGCCGTTTGCCGAGGCGCAGGAAAGGCAGTCGTTCCTATGGCAATTATGCTTGCAATTTGGTGCGTATTAAGGGTAACTTACATCATGTTGGTAATGCATTTCATACAAAAAATTCAACTTATTTATTGGGCGTATCCCATCACCTGGACCATAAGTTCGATCATTTATTTCTTCTATTATAAATTCTCAAAATGGGAAAAAGCATTCGGAAACGACAAGCCAGAAAATCCTTTTGAAAATCAGGAAAAACTCTCCTTAGAAACAACTGAAATTTCTCAAACAAATGAAAATGAAGATGACATGTTTGACGGTGAAATCCACACGAAAAACGAGGTCGAAAACATTATTGAAAACCAAGTTGAAGATAAAATTGAAAATCTAGAGTAAAATCGAAAAGTGGCAAAGAAAAAACGCCTGATTTATCAGGCGTTTTTCATTTAGCATTTACTTTTGATTTACAAGTTCTTTAAACTCGGTTATTTCGGTATAATCGGTTAGTTGGCAATCGCTTTCAACGTAGCTGTATTTTGTTTCATAAGGCAAGGTTGCGGAAACGGGAATTACCACCGTTGCTTCCCAATCGTCGGTACTTTTGAAATATTTGAAATAGCCGTTGTCCCAAAGTTCGATTGTTTCGACAATTGAGGTATAGTGAGCGGATTCGTTCGCTCCCGCGACAAGGTTTGGCAAAACTTTTTCAACAGTCTTTGGATTGTTTACGTCAAGTACCAACTCTAACTTGAAAAGCCCTGCTTTGGCATCAAAAACTACCCTTGCACTACTTATTGTTTCCTTGGTGATTATCATATCGGTAACCGTTGCCTCGTGAGGTTGAGATTTGTGGAAAAGAGGTACTTCGTCACTGTAAGTAATTTCCGCATCACCCCATTCGCTGTAGGGTAAGTTTTGAGAGTCGATTTCGGCATTTCCAACGTTTTGCTCAGCAAGTTTGTCCATGGAAAGATTATAGTAAGAACGGTATCCCGAAGCCTTTACGCCCATTGCGGAAAGTAGCCAATTTTGCTCCCTTGGAATTTGATATTGTACAAAAGAATACTCGCTTCCGTTTTTGATATTGTAAACGAAAGTATCAACTTGTACCCCCATAGTTTCGGTGGGACAAAAACTTGTTGCCCTACGATAATCGGCAAGTTGATCAAGCAAGCAAGCGTTTTGATACAAAGCCAACCCAATCAATTTTGCGCCTACCTTATCATCGGATTTTGGAATTTTGACAGA